>NZ_JACSOE010000007.1:0-94563 GCF_014349115.1 Alteromonas sp. BZK5
GTCGGGGGGGAGGGTTACGTTGGTAGAGCTTTTCTCGCCGCAGGCAGTAACGAGAATAACACCACCCATCAGGGCAGCAATTTTCGTGAGTTTCATGGTACTCAATCTCCATATTTTACTGGGCGTACTACCGCACTACATGTCCGCTCCAGCTTTATTATGTGGAAAAGGCCGGGTTTCCCCGGCGCAGACAATTAGTAGAACTTAATGTTTACACCCAGCTGATAGCTGCGGCCGTACTCTTCTTTCTGGTACAGAATATTACCGCCGCTTAACGCGTTACCTTGGAAGTAGCGAAGGTCAGACTCCTCGGTAAGGTTGATGGCGTCAAAGTACAATTGTGCGTACTCAGTAATGTCGTACTGAAGTTTAAAGTCTAAGCTTTTAACCGAATCTTGATATTGGTCGCCCCAAATCTTGCAGCCTTTCGGGTCGTTAAGATCGGCAGTAATTGGGCATGAGCCAATTTGTTCAAGAACTTCAGAACGCACGTTACCAATTAAGCGAGCTGAGAACGTTTCGCTCTCCCAACCAAATACAAGATTGAAGGTGGTATCAGCTTGGTCGGGCAGCGCCACTTTGCCTTGACGAATACTGCTATCCAGCGTGGCTTCACTATCTAGGATGGTGGCGTTACTTTGAATGAATAGACCATTTTCAAAGTACTGGTTGTAGCTAAGCTCTAACCCGATAACCGAGGCTTTGTTGCCGTTAACGGTAATGTTTATCTCGTTAAGGTATAAGTCTTGCGGAATAACAAACTCATTCACCTGGTTTACCGGAAGCGTTAGCGGCAGGTCATTAAGCGCCATGCCAATTCCGTTTACATCTACGATAAAGTTGTCGATGTCTTTATAGAAAACTGCCGCTTCCATAAAGAGGTTTTCGCTTGGATACCAGCCAATTGACGCATCGTAGTTAATAGACGTCATTGCAACGAGGTTAGGGTTACCCACATCTAGTGCATTATCAGAACCCAACACATACTGGCTTAACTGTTGAAGCGATGCGCCACCTTGACTGTCATCACAATCGTCAGAACCCGGAGGACAAAGCTCAATATCGCTGTCAAACACAGCAAATGCACGGGCTTGTTTAAACGACGGGCGAGTAAAACTCGTCCATGCTGCGGCACGCACTAGGAAGTTTTCACTCGGCTCCCATTTAATGTGTGCACTAGGGAAAAACTCACTGTATTTAATAGATGCTTCTGGAAGAGGGATAGCAATATCCAATGCACCAGCCCCTGCGCCATTAAACTCAAAGTCATCGTTCTCTAAAGACAAAAAGCCGGTAGAAGAGAACTCGGTTTGTGTCCAGCGAACGCCGGTTGTTAGTGTGGCATCTGCGCCTAATGGCAACTCTGCCATTGCGTATACAGCTTGCGTATCTTCGGTAATGCTGTAGTCGCCCTTAGTGCTTTCGATCGACACTTCGCCATTTGTGGCAGACTCAACCGTTTGACGAGTGGCATCAACAATTTGGTCGACAACTGCGCGGCTTTCAAACGGCAGCTGGAATGCGCTGTTTGAAGGTATTTGGGTATCATAGTCGGCAAGGGTAGAATTCACTGCGGCAATACATGCGTCGTCGCTACAGTCGCCGGCAGAAGGGTCGAAACTCCAGCGGTCCTTGTCACGCACGTGATCGCGCTCACTCACCTGCACACCAAATTTAATGGTGTTTAACCAGTCATTAAAAATGTCGGTTCGCAAGTTAAGGTTCACTGTCTTAATTTCATCAATTCGCGTTCCGCCCTCTAAAAACAGGTTATCGAATTGATAATTTGAAAGGTCAGAACCATCGCCACTACCCGACGTTCCAAAAATACTGTTTTCCGGGTCGTAGGTTAGACCTGCGATTTCGGCAGCTTCCTGTGGGCTTAAAATGCGGGCGTTAATGTTGTCGCGACCGCCTTGACCATAAACAATCAGGTCTCGTTCACGGAATTGAACGCGGCGGTCACCAGTGGAGTCCTCTTCAGAGCGAGATTGAGCGTATTCGTAGTCAAACACGAAGCGTTCAGCAATACGGTTTTCTCCCCCTAAGCTGAACGTTATGGTTTTGTTCTTACTTTCTTGTAGGAAATGCTGGTGGAATACGTCTATATCGCTAAGAATAAACTCTTTCGTAGCGCCGTTTACGTATACAATTTCATCGTTTCCGACAGAGCCAGCATCTTGAAAATCGTAAAATTCTCGTTGTGCGCGATCATCATCTTCAAACTGAGTGAACGTGCCTTTGGCATAATAGTAGGCGTCTGCAGAGGGCTTGTATTCGAGGTTTAGTGCTGCTGCTTGGCGAGTTCTTCCTGCAATTTCGCGACGAACTTCTAACTGAGAAGGTGCAAGAATTTCGTCACCCTGGGCAATTTCTTCTTCTGTTTTACCCAAGTCGGCGGTGTAAAACTTCATTTCGTTGGTGCTGTGGTGGCGCGTTTCGTCTATCTGGGTTTTGCGGTCTTCGTGAGAGATGGCAAAGCCAATACCAAAGGTGTTGTCGAGGAAAAACTGGGTGCCGTCTAAGCTAAATTTCGGAGAGTGCTTTTCGCGCGCTTCTGAATATGCGTCTTGAACACGCATTTTTAATGTGTTTTTGCCGCGATCGAAAGCTGAAATTGCTTTAACGTTGACTGTACCGCCAATGGAATTTAGGTTTTGGTCTGGGGTGAGTGTTTTCAGCACTTCAATGGTACCGAGAAGGTCAGCAGGAAGTGCGTCTAATCCCACTTTCCGTTCTTCGCCTGCACCAGACATTTGTGCGCCGTTCATATTTATGGATACGAAGCCGGGTCCTAAGCCCCGTACGGTGACAAACTTACCTTCGCCTTCAGAGCGCTGTAGCGTAACACCCGGCAGTCGTCGAAGGGACTCCGCCACGTTCTGATCAACAAAATTGCCTAAATCATCGGTAGAAATAACAGAGCTAAAGCCGCTTTTCATGCGTTCTAAGTCACGCGCTTTAAGGTCTGCCTGTTTAACACCCTTTACTTCAACTACTTCAATTTCGCTAGGGGTCTCATTTGTTTCAGTTTGCTCGGTATTTTCCTGAGCGGGTGCTGTTTGCGCCATGCTGGAAAACGCCGTGGACACGGCTAGAGCGAGGGCTGTCCATTGAAACACTTTCATGTTTTGAACTCCTAAATTCCAAAATCGACATAGCTGTAGTATTTGTATTTTGCTATGCCACCGGTGGCAGTATTGATCTTGTCAGATAGGAATGCACTAACATTTAACGTTTATTTCACAAATTATTAATATATGAATATTTAGTGATCACAGTGTTGGGATTCCTGCGAGTACCCGCCATGAGTTTTCTTCATGAAAAGTAAAAGAGGGCGCGGGGTTGGCAGTAAAGTAGCTGCTGTAAATTGACCAGTCAACCACATCTAATTCACTATCAATTATCCCATATTTGCTTGTGTACTGATTGCTTTGTATTTGCTTAAGTATGCGCGAGTCTACAGGGTCTAGATCTTTACCTGTGCGGGTGAGATTAGCACCTACGTCTTGGTTTTCAATCAAGCTTGTCCATGTTTGCTGCGCAGTAAGTTGCGCATCGCCTAATTTATCTATTTCATTCTGATGAAAAGGCGACGTTGAAAGAGAACGAGTGATTACGTCTTTTTCTTTCTTTGAACCGGTTTTGGCGCTCTTAACATCTATGCCTTTACTGTTGTCCTCAGACATGTCGCTATAGCCCTTCATCACGTTTTCAGCAACATAAAGTCGAGTGAGTGATTCCTTATCGTCCCATAATTGGAAAAACCATAGCTTTTTCGTAGCGGGGCCTGGGGCATAAATATTCCCAACCAGATTTGCGGTGCCGTTTTCGCCGCCATAAGCTGAGTTTTTTTGCCAGTTGGCAATAACGTTATTTTTGATATCAACGAATTCTTGCTGCTGTGGGTAAGGCGGGTTCAGTCGCCATCCGTTAATGCGCGGGTTTCTACTGGTATGATTGGCCAATATATTGCGCAAAAAGCTAGCATTACTGCCACCCCAAATGCCGCCATAGCCATGGCTACCTTTGTGATGACCCGCGTTGTTTAAACTCTCTGATAGTATGCTGTATTGCAGTGTAAAGCGTTGGTTATTGTAGAAAGAGCCTACTTCGTCTTTTGACCAACTTAGCGAACAATGATCGATAATGACATCAGTGGTATTTCTAACGGTTACTGCATCGCCTTCTTCACTGTCTTTCCCCGGCCTAAAACGCATGTGACGAATAATAACCTGGTTAGCTTCAACGCTTGTTGATGCGCCAGAAATTACAATTCCGTGGGGAGATGTCTGTCCTGCAATGGTGACGTTGCCATGTTTTATTTCTAACTCCTTTTCTAGCGCGATCACGCCAGACACATTAAAGACAATCAGTCTGGGATAGTCTTGCGCAATAGCCCATCGCAATGTTCCCTCTTGTGGGCTTTTAGCATTATCAGACAAAGAGCTAACAACTAACACTTTTCCTTGGTTTCCACCTTGTGTGTATTTTCCGAACCCCAGCGCACCTTCAAACGCCAATGATTGTGCGTGACAGTTAGACAAGGCGAGAAACGCGACGAAAGCGACAATCAGTTGAATTGGAATATATTTCATTACTGCATGTCCTGCTCGTAAGGGTGGGCACCGGTGGTTGGTTGGCGGGCGATGTCTTTGAGTTTAGCGCTCCATGCTTGGAGTACCTTAACGTCGTGGATCATACCTTCTAACTCTATTGCTAAAATTGATACAAGCTCTCCATCTCGCATGAAGACTGGCACGGCAACAAGCGTTACGTTGCGCGGTGCGAAGTGGCTGACGGCATAGCCTCTGGTACACGTTGTTGCTCGTAATTTCGCGGCTTGTTGTTCATCAAAGTTTGCGGGGTGTGAGCTGTCGTTCATGTTTTGATACTTGGGATGGTAGGCCAACATGACATGACCCGCAGCAGATTCAAATAAGGGCAGTTTTGTCCCTGGCCTTATTGTTGTTATTTGCTTTTCTCTGGCATCTAAAACGTCAATAACAAACGCGCAGTAGTCGCCTAATGTACAGATAATTGCGCTAGCGTTGGTTGTAGCTATAAGTTTCGAAAGCGCAGGTGCAGTGATTCTCTGAACGTATCTGCTGCGCGAGTTAGCGGCGCTAATTTCGTAAATGCGTGTGCCATAGAAGTATTTTGTACCACGCTTTTCAACTACCCGTTCGCTGGTTAATGTTCTAAGTAACCTAAATACTGATGTGCGGGGAAGTTTAAGCGCTGACTCAATTTCAGAGGCGCTTAACCCCGAGCGAGACTCGGCGATGGCTTGACATAGCTGCAGCGCCTGCATAACACTGGGAATAACATACCTTTCCATCTTTTTGCGGTCCCGAAATCAAGATAATACTGCTCGATATTAACACGAATTAAACAAAATGCTACCGGTGGCATTTTAAATTATTGATGATTTTTAAATCAATTACATTGAGAAAAGAGAGAAAACTGTCGTGCAACTCATCGCATCTATAAGAAGGTTAACGCTTTATCAACCGCGTCCGGTAAGCGGTTTAATTTTGTATATTTGAAACAAAAAATTAACATGTGTAGGTGCTGCCGAGGTGCAAGTCGAAGACTCAGCGAGCGAAAAAGTGAATAAATGCGTGACATCTGTACTAAGGGCGACGATAAATCTGTGGAAGCAGAGTCTTACCTTCTGAATGTTAATAAAATAGTCATTTGTGTCTGGTGCTTTAATTACTAGGTCTTTTTAGCCCGTCGATAGGTGGCTTGTACTTGTCCTTATTTGAGATTACTCTGCCACGCCTGCTTTCTCATTCTCATTTGAAGCAGCGTTAAACTTAGAGCATTGTTCTTGTAAGGCATTACATTCTATATGGCACCACGTTCTTTCGTTTTTTTAGACGAACTGAATTCTTCGATTAGACCCGCAATAAACTACACCAGTGGTGTAGGCGCTATGCTGTGGTTGGCTAATCTGGTGTTACTGCTGAACATTGCGCTAGTTATCAGTGGTACCTTGGCTGACTCGGCAGAATTTGTCAGTGCGTTTAATGAAAGTTTGGTTGTAGAGCCTTTTTTCATTGCACTGGCCAATCACACGCTGTCGCAATTTATTGTTCCCACTATTGCATTAGTGTTAGTTGGTCTCTTGGTAAAAGCCACGGCTATAGCAAAGGCGCAAATAACAAAACAGCGCCGACCCATTCCTTTCCTTTGCCCTACATCCCCCCAGCCTTTTGTTCAGACGGTTGGCAGTAGAGCGCCCCCACTTTTTAGTTAAACGTCTCCGATTTAATTATTTAACGCCGAAAGCGTTGCGCAGTAAGTGTGACAAAGCTTTATCGGTGTGTTTTTCGATGCTGTAACGCTGCCATTCTCTATTAAGCGGCCCAGTCATCGCCGTTTAACTTGTGGGTTATAGGAACTTGTTTTGTCTATTCGTAACCTTTTTACTCTAATTGTTGCTGGTGCAGGGCTGACGTTGGCCGGCTGCAGCGGTGGCGTGCTTGACCCTAAAGGGCAAGTGGGTATGGATGAAAAGAATCTGATTATTCTTTGTACCATCCTAATGCTGATTGTTGTTGTTCCCGTTATTTTTCTTACGCTTTACTTTGCGTGGAAGTATCGCGCTAGTCGCGATTTCGAAATTTATACCCCTAAATGGGCACACTCGACCAAAATAGAAGCGGTGGTGTGGTCCATTCCAATTCTCATTGTCGTGTCGTTGAGTGTGATCACCTGGCGCTCTACTCACGCACTCGACCCTTATGCACCGCTAGAAGGTCAAGGAGATCATCTTACTGTTGAAGTAGTCTCGCTTAACTGGAAGTGGCTGTTTATTTACCCTGAACAAGGTATCGCAACGGTCAATGAATTGGTGTTTCCAGCCAATAAACCCGTTGCGTTTAAGATTACTTCTGAAAGCACCATGAATTCGTTTTTTATTCCTCAGCTAGGAAGCCAGATTTATTCCATGGCGGGAATGGAAACCAAGCTTCATCTTATTGCCGACGAGCCAGGTACGTACAAAGGCATTTCTTCAAATTACAGCGGTGCGGGATTCACTGGAATGAAGTTTAACGCTATTGCCACACCTACCGAAGATGACTTCGAGGCGTGGGTTGCCAGCGTTAAGCAGTCGCAAACATCGTTAACGTCAGGTGTCTACGAGCAGCTTGCTGAGCCAAGCGAAAACAATCCGGTGACCTATTTCAGCAAAGTCGATGACGGTTTATTTCATAACATTGTTATGAAATACATGAAAGATCACGGCTCTATGGATTTCTACAACAAGCCGGAAAATGCCGCCATGGGCGAACATCACGCCATGCCTGAAATGCAACACAGCCATCACCAAGAGGATGCACAATAACCATGTCTTTATTAGGTAAATTATCTATTGAGGCCGTGCCCTATCACGAGCCGATTATTATGGTGACACTTGCTGTTGTGGCAGTGGTGGGTGTGGTCATAGCCATGCTTATCACCAAGTACAAACAGTGGGGAACCCTATGGTTTGATTGGATAACGTCTGTCGACCACAAACGTCTTGGTATTATGTACATTGTGTTGGCTATGATCATGCTGCTGCGTGGCTTCGCCGACGCCATTATGATGCGTACTCAGCTTGCAATGGCAACCAATGGTGCGCCCGGGTATCTACCGCCAGAGCACTACGACCAAATCTTCACAGCCCATGGCGTTATCATGATTATCTTCATGGCGATGCCGTTTATGATTGGGTTGATGAATATCATTTTGCCACTACAAATTGGTGCTCGCGATGTGGCGTTTCCATTTTTAAATAACTTAAGTTTTTGGCTGACCGCAGGTGGCGCAATTCTAGTAAATGTGTCTTTGGGGTTAGGTGAATTCGCAAAAACAGGGTGGGTTGCTTATCCGCCGCTAGCCGGGTTGGAGTTTAGTCCCGGGGTTGGCGTCGACTATTATATATGGGCCCTGCAGATATCCGGGCTCGGTACACTGCTAACCGCCGTAAACTTCTTAGTTACCGTGTTTAAAATGCGTGCGCCCGGCATGAAGTTAATGCAAATGCCTATTTTCACATGGACCTGTACGTGGGCAAACATTCTGATTGCTGCTTCGTTCCCAATTCTGACGGCTGTGTTAGCCATGCTGACGCTAGACCGTTATATGGATTTCCACTTCTTCACGAATGAAGCTGGTGGTAACTCTATGATGTATATCAACCTGTTCTGGGCGTGGGGACACCCTGAGGTTTATATTCTTGTACTGCCTGCATTCGGTATTTTTTCAGAAGTTATATCTACGTTTACCGCTAAGCGCCTGTTTGGCTACAAGTCGATGGTGTATGCGTCGGGTGCCATTGCCATTCTTGGTTTTATTGTCTGGCTGCACCACTTCTTTACCATGGGGTCGAGCGCCAATGTGAATGCCTTCTTCGGCATTATGACCATGGTTATTGCCGTACCCACGGGCGTGAAACTGTTTAACTGGCTATTCACCATGTATCGCGGTCGCTTAATATTGAGTGTGCCTGTACTGTGGACGTTAGGCTTTATGGTGACCTTCACCATTGGCGGCATGACAGGGGTGTTACTTGCTATTCCAGGTGCTGACTACGTACTTCATAATAGCTTGTTTCTCATTGCGCACTTTCACAACACCATTATTGGTGGTGCGGTATTTGGCTATCTGGCTGGCTTTGCTTTTTGGTTCCCGAAAGCCATGGGCTTTAAGCTTGACGAAAAAACCGGAAAAGCAGCCTTTTGGTGCTGGCAAATTGGTTTCCTTTTGGCGTTCATGCCCCTATATGTGCTTGGCTTTTTGGGTATGACACGCCGCTTAAATCACACCGACAATCCTGACTGGAATATCTGGTTATACATTGCTGCATTTGGTGCGTTTGTTATAGCAATTGGTATTTTCTTCCAGCTACTTCAGCTGTTTGTAAGCTTCAAAAACAAAGAGAAGCTTAACGATACAACGGGCGATCCGTGGAATGGTCACACGCTAGAGTGGTCAACGGCGTCACCGCCTCAATTTTACAATTTTGCCAAGATTCCTCACATCAAAGACATTGATGCATGGACGGATATGAAGGAGCGCGGCGATTCGTATCAACGCCCTGAAAAATACACACCTATTCATATGCCAAAAAATACTTCAGCCGGAGTTTTCATGAGCATGAGCTTTACCCTGATGGGCTTTGCGCTTATCTGGCATATTTGGTGGCTTGCTGTTGTCGGTTTAGTGGCAGGAATAGGAGTATTTATTAAGCGTTGCTATACCTCGGATGTTGATTACTACGTGCAGGTAGATGAGGTTGAACGAGTTGAAGCTACGCACTTAAGTGCCAATACAGTGGGAGGTCGCTCATGAGTACTATTGCAACATCAAGCGCCGCATCAATGCCGCATGAACACGCACACGAAGAACATCATGAAAACAACACCGTGTTTGGTTTCTGGTTGTACTTAATGACCGACTGTTTGTTGTTTGCTTCTTTCTTTGCCACCTATGCCGTGCTGTTTATGAATACGGCGGGCGGTGTGTCTGGCAAAGATATTTTCGAGCTCAACTTTGTTGCAGTTGAAACAGCCGCTCTGCTTTTAAGCAGCATTACCTTTGGCTTTGCCATGATATGTGCTCACCGACAAAACAATTCAGGCGCCCTTGCTTGGCTGGCGGTGACATGGGCACTGGGTGCGTGTTTTATTGGTATGGAAGTGTACGAATTCCACCACCTTATTGAGCATGGCAACGGGCCGCAGCAAAGTGCGTTTCTAACGGCGTTTTTCTCGTTAGTGGGACTGCACGGACTGCACGTTACAGCGGGCCTTATTTGGATGACAATCATGTTTATTGAAGTAACCCGCCGAGGTTTAGGTGAGCAAACTGTTACTCGACTTAGTTGCTTAAGTCTGTTTTGGCACTTCCTCGATATCGTATGGATATGTGTATTTACCGTAGTGTATTTAATGGGGGCAATGTAATGGCGTTACACGATGCAAAATTAGCTTCAAATACGGACGGTCACGCTTCATCGACCCACAATAGTGATGACGCACATGGCGATGTGAAGTCTTATATTATTGGCTTCATTCTATCTGTGGTACTTACCGCTATTCCGTTCACCCTAGTGATGAATGGCGACCTATCTAAAGTTACTACGATTTGGAGCGTGGTAACTTTGGGCTTGGTTCAAATTTGGGTGCACCTTAAATACTTTTTGCACCTTAACTTTGTTACTGAAGAAGGCAGAGCCAATACGTTTTCATTCTTATTCAGTGCGCTTATTATTTTCATGGTGGTTGGGTTATCCGTTTGGATCATCTACGAATCAAACGCCATGATGATGTATTAGCAAATCTCTGTATATGCGTGGTCTAGCCTGACGATCATGTCAGGCTTTTCAATGTGATTAATTCATCGCGGTAAGTACGTTAAGCCCTCATGTTTCGCCCTTCTATTGGTGCAACCTTTTTTGGGGGCAACATTGGGGCTTCTCAGTACACCTTGATACGTGTCTAAATGGGCGCGTTCTAAATTTGGATTTTACCCATGACCTCTACTTATAAACGTTACCTCTCAGTTACCAAGCCCGGCATTATTATGGGCAATGCTATTTCGGTAACGGGCGGTTTCTTGCTCGCGTCCCGTGGCGATATAGATTATTGGCTATTGCTCGCAACGCTCATCGGTTTATCGCTGGTGGTGGCTTCAGGTTGTGTCATTAATAACTGCATTGACCGAGATATCGACGGCAAAATGCAGCGCACGGCTAGCCGGGTTACGGTAACAGGCGAGTTGCCATTACTTACTGCGATGTTGCATGGTGCTGTGCTAGGCATTTCGGGGTTCGGCTTGTTAGCAGCTTACACCAACCTTACCTCGGTATTTTTTGCCGCTTTTGGCTACGTCATTTATGTGGGTGTTTACAGCCTGTATATGAAGCGAAATTCGGTGTATGGCACCTTCGTTGGCAGTCTGTCGGGGGCCGTTCCGCCCGTAGTCGGTTATTGCGCCGCGAGCGGTCAGTTTGATATGGCTGCGGCTATTTTGCTAAGTATGTTCAGCATTTGGCAAATGCCCCATTCTTATGCCATCGCTATCTTCAGATATAACGACTATAAGGCGGCTGGCATTCCGGTATTGCCTGTATCGCAAGGTATTGCGAAAGCAAAACGCCATATTGTTCTTCATATTGCGTTATTTGCTTTAGTAGTAATGCTGCTTCCACTCAGCGGTTATACGGGTATTGGCTTTTTGACAGTTGCTTTCGCAACAAGCCTTTGGTGGCTGTTGATGGCGCTGCGCGGATACAGACCCGACATCAACGTAGAAGGCTGGGCAAAACGTGTTTTTGGTTTCTCCATTGTGAATATAACGCTGTTATCCGTCGCTATGTCACTGGACTATCATACGTCAGTAACGAGTCTGTTTGCGCTCTCGTTCTAATTGACGTGTTTCGACTCACTCGGCGAGGTTGGCTTGGGAGCTTCCAATGCAGTGTGCGTATAGCAACGCATTCACTTTGGGCAATCAGGCCTGACCGAGTGCTTTTTTCCCTCTGTACAAGCGAATAATAGTGAAACTATTAACTGCCAGTCGCGTAGCTTCAAGCAGGGTGCCGCCAATAGAACCGACAATAATATTGTTGGTTAGCCAACATATAGCGCCGCACAAAAACGCTAAACGCATGCGTATTCCCGACAAACAAAATAAGGCATAAGTGCCTATGCACGTGCCCAAAATAGGGAATAAATCGTACCAAACCTCGGCCAAATAGAGCCCGGCTGCTAGCGATATTAATATAAATAGATAGGCGACACTGCGGGAGCGGGTTTTAATTGAAATGCCTGTTCTTACCACTGAAAGCAAGGCACTTAAGCATGCGGTTACGGCACCAAGTAGCGCAAAATGCAGGGCGTGATTTAAATTCATCACCACCATCATTATTCGCAGGTGCTGATCATCACGCTGATAAAAGCACAAAATGCCAAGCGCAAAACTCAGCAATCCTATCGCTTGGGCCAAGTCGAATTCTGGTAACAAAAGGGAAGGCTCGTCAAAGATTGATAAAGGTTAACGATACGCAGTTTTTAAACAGCAGAGTAGCCTTTACATCGCTTTTTTAGCCCAACACATCACATTGACTAATGGCAGGCGGGTTGTTCACTAGGGTATACTTAGCGTGCACGATATTATTCTTAAACCCCGAGACAAATTAGGTCCTTTCCATGGCAACGGCATCCGCACTTCACATTTTGGTTAAAACAGAGAAAGAAGCGCTTTCTATTTTAGAGCAGCTTAAAAAGGGTAAGGATTTTGCGACGTTAGCAAAGCGTCATTCTAAATGTCCGTCGGGCAAGCGTGGCGGCGATCTTGGTGAATTCCGTAGAGGCCAAATGGTAAAAGCCTTCGACGATGTGGTATTTAAAAAAGACGTGCTAAAAGTACACGGGCCGGTGAAGACCCGTTTCGGCTACCACCTTATTAAAACGCTTTATCGTAGTAATTAAAACCAGAGCCTTTTAAAACCAAAGCCGCTAAAGGCCGAAGTAAGCCCGATCCATTCAACAAGCGTTTAAAGTATGTCCTAGCTAATTACCTTGTTAATTGCCCGGCTCCCACTTTTCACCGCATACTGAATTTTTGGTAAATATGGCGTACGGGCTGTTGGTGTCGTGCAGTGAATTGCGTAGCGCTGCGCCGTGATCTACCGTAATAAAAGCTGTGTCAGAGGCCTTACCTTGTTCATCCAGCATAAAGTAGTCGCTGGAGTAGCTTGTTAGCATCATGCGATTGTCGTAACCCATATCGCTTAAGCGAACCCGGGTAATGGCTTTAAATTTAGCGTCGGGGTTAGAAAGGCCTACGATTTTCTTAAAAAAGTAGCCTTTATCAGACTGCAGCTGGGAAAAACCATTTAACGTGTTTATCAGGGTTTTTAAATCTATTGCTTCGCGCTGCAGCATGAAGTCGTGCTGAATGGCATTGCCATCTTTTCTAAGGCTGTCTTTCGACGGTGCTTTACCAGCAGTATAGGCCTGCTCTGCTTCCATTGAAGAAAGGTGCGCTTGCCCTTCCTCTGTATAGTGAATCAGTGCGCTCGTATTCATGTTTACGTAGTAGTCGCTGATCCCCGCAGGTACCACTTCAAATAGCATAACATCTGGGGTTACGGCGCCTCGCTCTTCGGGCGTTTGAGGGCCTTTAGCCACGCACTTGTCAGAAATGAAATAGTAATATTGGCCAGCTTCAATGGCGAAAGCTGTATTAGATAGCACCGCGCAGGTGGCCAGAAATAGTAGCCTGGAAGTGAAATGTTTAATTGCCGTTACAGCACTGCCTATTTGCATATCAAAGACGCCTTATTGTTTGATGCATTTATCTATCATACCAATGCATGCCGACTGGTATAAGGCGTCATTGTAAGGGGGAGTGGGTAAAAGCGCGAGTTAAGCTTTAGAACGCGCTTTACTCTTAGTTTGTAGCTCAATAAAGCTAAGTAAGAACTTATGAGCAAACCCACCGTTAACGGGGGCGAAGAACAATAGTGTCGCTAGAGTAGTCTGTAGATATCTGTAAATTGTCGGCAAGGGCGGCAATAAGCGCGTCTACATCATTGGTGTTGAATAGCCCTGCTACTTGCATGTTAGCAAGCGCAGCATCACCTAAAACGACCGTTTTATCCGTATATCGGCTTACTTCTTCAATCACGTCAATTAATGGCTCGCCGCGAAATACAATCTTGCCCTCACGCCAGCTTAAATCATTCGCGATATCTTCATCTGACACGGTCTCAACGGTGCTGTTAGGCAAAGATAAAAGCGATTTTTCACCTTGAACTAACGTCAGTGGCTGAGCCTGCGGTTTAATAATTGGATCAATAATGCTTTCGCCATTCGCTTTGTTAAGTGTATAGCTGGCGACTTCTACCACGCCTTCGGTAACTACCAGTTCAAGGTCGCCGCGGTGATATTGCACATTAAATGCAGTACCAACCGCCTGTATAGCTTTACCTGCTGCAAGTACATTGAGCGGGCGGGATTTGTCTTTTGCCACTTCGATATGAAGCTCACCTTTGACAAGCTGAATAACCCGTGAGGTTTCAGTAAAGGCAATGTTCACTTGAGAGTTGGTATTAAGCCATAGTGTACTGCCGTCTTCTAAGCTAATACTTTTGTGCTCGCCCGCTTTGGTCGTGGCTTGTAACGAGTAGTTTGCTACTTGTAAAGCCGGTTCGGTTTGATTAGACGACGAGAATAAATTTAGACCCTGATAACTTAACAATCCAACCATTAAGAACGAGGCTGCAATGGCCAGCGGGCGCTTCCAAGCCACGGTGCTGTTTGTTTTGTATTTGGCGTTAGGCTCAGGTGTATGAGGGACGATATCAGCCAATTCGCTAAGCACAGACATTTTGTCCCATAACGCTACCATCTCTAGGAAAGTGTCTCGATGCAATGGCGTTGCAAGCCATTTTTTTAGCGCTTGCATTTCTTCGGCATCAAGCCCCTCGTCGAGTTTCACAAGCCATTCGCTGGCGGTATCAAGCACTCGATCATCGCTATTAAATTGAACAACGTTGCTTTGGGTGTCTGATTTGTCGGTTTTAGTTTCGTTTTTAGAACTATTCATGGGCGTCTCTCTTTACATCCGCCGAGCTGTGTTGCCCACCATTTTGATAAGCGTTCGGCCGTGTATACGACGTTGTTTGTCGTCGCATAAATAAGGTGCATCTTTTAATCCCTTCAGCAATATGCTTTTCCACGGTTTTTTCGCTTATCTCTAATTCCTGGGCAATCTCTTTAAGAGAGTAGTCATACACTTTCTTCAACACAAATGCGCGCCTGCATTGTTTGGGTAGGGCGCGCACTGCATCACAAAACAACTTAAACTCTTGCTGGGTAGCGTTGTTGTGAAATGTTTCATCTTCAACACCGCTAATTGCGCTTTCCAGTGCTGCCGCAACCTCTACGCTGTCGTCTACCATGCGTGTTTCTGCACGCTTCAAGTGATCGTAGGCCAAGTTTTTTGCGGTTTTAAACAAAAACGACTTGGGCTCTTTAATATGCTCGGTAGATTTCGCCTGACACAAGCGAACATACGTATCCTGCAGTATGTCATCCACTTCTTTAGGCGGCACAAGGCGCGACAGCATTTTGGCCATCGAGCCGCGCGCCGACATATAGGCATTATGTATGGCTGTTTCTATGGGCATATTGTTATTTTTTATCGTTGTTACTTACTAAGACGACAGCCACGCTATTTTCCCCCAGTATTTTCAACATTATCGCTCAAAAATTAAATTTGTTAATGGGTTGTATATAATGCGACGCTAGTTTAAAACAACACCAACAATAACGTGTAGGGTGACGCATACGCATCACACACTCTAATAATCAATAATAACAATAGCGTAAAACCAAATATGCCTGTGGCAAGTGAACCATTCGACACAATAATCATGCTGCCTTTTAAGCCTAAAGCTTTAACGGTTGCACTGTGCATGATGTCGTTCGGCGCAAGTCACACTGTTATTGCGCAGTCAGTGCTGCCCCACCAACAAGCAGAAGTGATTACACAGAATACATCGCCGGTCTCCGCAATAGATTTCGCTATTCCTGCACAAAGTGCAGACGAGGCAATCATCGCATTTGCCAATCAAGCCGAGCTGACCGTAGTCTTTCCCTTCAATAAAGTCAGGCATATTTTTGCAAATGAAGTAAGTGGTAACTATACCCCGCAAGTAGCAATAGAAAAGCTTTTGGCTGGTACAGGCCTGAGTGCTGATATTGTCGATAACACCCGAATAAAGATAGTGCCTGCTAGCGATAGTGATGAAAACAATCACTTGCTTGGTCGTCTTTTTAACGCCATTACCGCACAAGACGATAGCTTGGTGACCGTACCGGATGAGCAAGGTAGTTACGACATTGAATACATTGAAGTAAGGGGCTTGCGAGCGCGTGTTGCTCAATCGGTGGGGATTAAACGCAACGCGAACGTCATCATTGATACTATTCAGTCGGTGGATATGGGCAAGTTTCCCGATCAAAACCTCGCAGAAGCGCTGCAGCGTGTCTCTGGCGTATCTATCGACCGCGCAGAAGGGGAAGGCCAACTTGTTACCGTGAGGGGTTTTGGGCCGGAATTTAATCGGGTGTTATTAAACGGCAGGCCCATGGCAACCGATAAGCTCGGGCGCGAATTCAGCTTTGATACACTGGCCTCTGAGATTGTCAGCAGTGTTACCGTGCACAAACAAAGCCAGGCGACCATGCAGTCAGGTGGCATCGGCGCTACGATTGATGTTCACACCGCTAAACCTCTTTCGTTCAAGGGAATGCGGGCGGCTGGCAGCATCAAAATGCAGTACGATACTAACTCGCAACAATATGCGCCTTCTACCTCTGCTATGTTCAGCAACACTTATTTGAATAACTCGTTTGGCATTCTAGCCTCTTTTACTCAACACAAGCGTCAAGCGCGACTAGAAGAAGCGCAAATTGATGGTTGGTTGGTAAATACTAACGTACCTGAAAGTGAGCTTTCTGATGACGTTTCTACGCTATATGTACCCAGGAATTACGATCAAAGAGTACGCTTTGACGATAGAACCCGTACGGGGTCTGCGCTCGTTTTACAATATCGACCTAACAACAAGCTCGAGCTTACGGCCGATTATCTGGGGTCAACATTTGATGTTGAAACCTCGGCAACCTCAATGGGACATTGGTTTACATCGAGCAACCTTGAAGATGTTACGGTGGATGAAAACGGCACGGCGGTGGCCTTTTCACAAAATAGCGGGCATGCCACCGACTTTCACGCGCGCACATTTAACCGTTCATCGACTTTGAGGAGCTTCGGTTTTGCAGCGAACTACATCGCAAGCGATAGCGTAATTGTTGATGCTGATCTGTCTTACTCAATGGCCAATGTCGATGACAACAATGGAGAGGGTAATTCTCTCTCGCTTATCGGTTATCTAAATCGCTCTTCATTCGATCATCGTCAGTCGAATATATTGCCCGCAATATCGGGCTTTGAACAAGCCAACCCCCGTCAGGTAAATGCCTTGGGGGAGCCGGTTGGCGTGTCCCATTACTTAGATCCAGCCAACGGCCGTTCCCACGTGATGTTGCGCAGAGGGTGGAGTATTGATGACGATATAGGGCAAGCAAAAATCAATGTAAGTGTGCTTGGGGATGAAAACTGGTTTAGCAAAATTGACGTTGGTGGAGCATTAACTCAGCGCGAAAAAGCCAACGAAAGAAGAGACAACGAAGCAGACGCAAGACACTGCAGTTTTTGCGGCTATTTTGATGCACCAGATATTCCCGATAGCTTCCAAACCATATTTGACGCAGGCGACGATTTTCTAGGCTCAATTAGTGGGCATGAGAACATACCTCATCAGTGGCTGCGCCACGATGGTGATACATTATTCCGTTACTTGGAAAACGCTGGGGATGTCAGTCTAGCCGCTGAAACACGGGGAAGTTCTTTCGCTGTTAAAGAAACAGTGTATGCGGGATATATTCAAACCGCTGTTGAAAAGGATTACGCGCCTTGGTTTATCGATGTGCATGCAGGGCTACGTGCTGAGTACACTGACGTAAAGGTAAGCGGTGTCGATGAACAGTTATCGGCATTAGTTATTTTAGACCAAACTGAGCTGGGGCAAGAGTTTGGTGCCTCGGTAAATATTGATAAATCGTCAAGCTACACCAATCTCTTACCTAGCGTGAGTGTTAAAGCCAGCTGGTTAGATAGTTGGGTATTTCGCGCAGCTTATAATCACAGTATCACCCGCCCAACCTTAGAACAAATGGCGCCGGGCGTAACTTACACCACCACGCGACAAGGTGGTGATCTGCGGGCACGTATCGGAAACGCACAGCTATTACCCTTTGAGGCAAAAAACATTGATTTGGCCATAGAGCATTACTACCAGGAAAATAGCTATATATCGGCAGGTTACTTTAGAAAAACGGTAGATAATTTCATTGTTAATGAAAGCAGTACACAAACCTTTAATAACGTGACTGACCCTAGCACCGGCTCAAATCCAAACGCGGTTGATGATGCTGATGCATTAGCGCAGTTTTCCGTAATATCTCCTAGCAACGGTGAGTCTGCAACGGTTGAAGGGGTAGAGGTAGCAGTACAGCATTTGTTTGGCGAGTCAGGGTGGGGAATTCAGGCCAATGCGAGCTTTGTAGACAGCAACGCTGAATTAGACACCGCCAATATCCGTTCAACCTTCGCACTTACAGGGTTGTCGGGTGCCAAAAACATGGTGCTGTTTTATGAAAAAAATGCGCTGCAATGGCGGGTGGCCTGGAACCAGCGAGAAGGGTTCTTGCAATCGCTGAACCAAACCCAAAGCACCGAGCCTACTTTTGTTAGCCCCTACAAGCAGTGGGATATGAGCCTTTCATACCAATTTAGCCCGAGGGTTTCTGTATTTTTTGAAGGTATCAATATTACTAACGAAACCGTGCATAAGCGCGGCCGATTCAGCAATCATCTCTTGCTTGTGCAAGACGCGGGGGCGCGCTACGCCTTAGGTGTAAACATCACGTATTAGTATTCGGTCACACGCAATGTGCAAGCGCCTAGCATTTATGTTCCTTGTGTATTCTTCTCCAGTGTTTCTATTTCTTTCCACAGTTTTTCTGATTGGGCGGTAAGCAATGAATAAGTCTTTATGTCACCGTTTCTTTGCGCGTGCATGGCTTTTTCAAGAAGGGCGTCATACTGCTTCCGCATCTTTTTGGTTGGATTGCTTTTAAAAAGTCCAAACATAGTGAAAGTCCTAAAAAGAGAGATAGCGAGAAAACGTTTGAACAGGAACTTTCGATCACCCATTTTCGTGAACAAACTTTCATAAACATTCATGGGAGAATACTTGAGTGAATAGCAGGCCACTTGGCTAAGTTGAGCTAAGTATGGCCTGCACTTTGGTTACATTAGAACTGGTAAGTGACGTAGGCACTAATACTTCTGCCTGGCTCTGAGTAGCGCTGGTATCCATTACCGCTCACACCGCCAAAGAAACCACCAGTACCGTCTCTTACGCTATTAAGTACTTCCCAGCGGTAATACTCTTTGTCTGTAAGGTTGTAGATCGCCGTGGTAAAGCGCAGGTTTTCAGTAATGTCGTAGTAGGCGAGCAGGTCGAAAACAGCATAGCCTGCAGGCGTATGCGATGGACCTGCACCGTTGTTCAACGAGGTGTAGCTAAGTTGAGTACTTTCTTCTACCCCTTTACTCAAAATTGCGACAAGTTCTGCGCCCCAATCACCTTCATCAGATACGTAGCCTAGTCCAACTGTTGCGGTATCTGGCGATATGGTTTCTAAGTCGTCCCCCGCATTGTTAAAAGCAGATGCGGTGTCGTAGGTACCGTCCAATGCCGTATAAGCAAAACGACCTGATACATTATCGGTAAAATGGTAATTGGCCGTAACTTCAAAACCGTCAACAGTCAGTTCGCCCGTATTTTGTGGCTGCGTGAATACATCATCAGTATTCACTACGGTTTCACAACCGAAGCGACCGCACTGCACGGTAGTTACTTCAGTGCCATAAGGCGCTGAATAAGTCTCGTCTTGAATCATGTTAGTGTATTCAGTTCTAAACACCGACACGCTGACATTTCCGTTCTCGAAATCACCAATATAGGTGAGTTCAAAGTTAGTCGATTCTTGAGCATCGAGTTCACTGTTGGCAATACGGTCAAGGTCAATAAACGTGTTACCAGTTATGATATCGGTGACTTCATCGCCTGAGTTTGTACCAAAATACAAGCTTTGGAGCGTAGGCGCTTGGTAGCCCTGAGCAATTCGAGCATTTATAGAGTGGCCTTTTACGAATTCGTAGGTAGCACCAATCTCTCCTACCACCGCACTAAACTCGCTGTCTGTGATACTTAATCCTGTGGGATCTGAAAATGTGCTGTCTACAGTAGGCGTATATTCCGTAGAATCGTAGCGAAGTCCAAGGTTTACGCTTAATTGCTCGCTAAGTTCAACCGTGTCAGCTAGGTAGGCTGTAATTAACGTTTTTTCGGTTTCTGGAACAAAGCTTTGGTCGCGAATAGGGTAGCCGTCTAATATAGGCGAGTCCGCGGTTTGTCCAGCGAACCTGCGGTCGAACATCACCGCTTCTGCGTCCACCTGTTGATAACTAAAGCCATAAATAATCTCATGGTTAAATTCTCCGGTGATTGATTTGGCTAAATCAACATTGAAACTCAATGAGTCCTGGCTGAAATTGCGGTCCTCGGTACGCAATATAGCGTCGCCGTCTGCACTGCCGTAAAGAAAGCTGGTTACACCCGATGAAAACAGCTCTTGATAGTTCAATGTCACATCTATGCTGTCAGCAAACGCTAGGCCCAGGTTTTCGTTGTTAAAGAAAAGCCCAATTCGCTCGCGGTTATTTTCATCCGCTGAGGTGAAGTCGAAATAAGAGTCACTTTGGCGAGAAAGAGGTATGCCGTTCGTTTCTCTGTCTGTCTTTTCGTAAACAAAGCCTAGTTGCTGGTGCTCGGAAAAGTTATAAGCAAGTTTAAGTAAAACTGCATCGACTTGATTATCCATCGGGTCAGCCTGACCACGTGCTGAGCTAGAGATATTCTCACCATGGCTGTGGGCCTCTGTTTCACTACTGTCGCGCATTGTGTATTGCAATAGCGAGTCGAAGTTACCCGTTCTGTTAGCGATGGTGCCGTGTATTAGCCATTCGTCAGAGCGTGCATCAAAACCGGTTTTCAATTTAACGCCTGTGGCATCACCTGTGGCACGTAAAAAGTCACTCGCTTCATTGGTCACGTAGGTAACTGAGCCAGCAAGGGAGCCTGGTCCTTGCGCGACAGCGCTTGGGCCTTTAGTGATGTTGACGGCTTTTACGTGTTCCAATTCAATTTCGCCGCGGCTTGATCCATACATTCCATAAGCGGCAAATGAGCTTGGGTTTAGCGTTTCGCCTTGACCGACGCCATCTACAGTTACTGCTACGGCGTCGCCTTCCAAGCCGCGAATGTTGAAGCCATCGTTACCGAAACGGTTACCCGTATCATTAGTTTGGACCCCTGGGATATAGCGAGCGGTATCTTCAATATTTGTAATTGAGCGCTTTGACAGAGTTTGTGCATCCAGCACGGTTTCGACAGTCGTTGTCAGGGTTTCTTCACTTTTGGCCTTTGTAACTGCCAATTCTGATTGTTGAGCTAGGGCAGGAAGTGTTAGCGCACAGCCAAGCGAAATAGCTACCGTTGAGCGTTTAAATTTCATTGTTCTTTTCCAATTTTTAATAAAAGTGCAAATAATTAGTATTTCGTATCAACGCTAAGCCTCCTGTTTGCGTCGGTTGATATCATTTTTATTTTTCTTAAATCGCGCCTGTCAAAGCGATTTCTTGACACTTCGTGCGTCAAAAATCGATCGTAATACTATTGATAACTATTATCATTTGCAATAGTATGATTTCACTTTTACACAACTAGAAAATAAAAAACCATGAAAAAACACACGCTCATCAGTTTACCCTTGCTTATTGCAAGCTGCTTCAGTGGCGCTGCTCTAGCCCACGTGGCTTACCTAAAACCGCTTCAGTTTGAACCGGTTAGAGGCGGTAAAGTCACGCTGGATGCATCTTTTGCAGAACAATTTTTTGTACCAGAAGCGGCAATTACGAATGCATCGTTTGAAGTGGTAACCCCTAGCGGCAAGCTAGTGAGTGTGGAGAAGGTTGTCGATCTGTCTACCCGTAATGTTCTTGAGCACACTTTAGAGGAAGAAGGGACTTACCAGTTTTCAACCGGAAAACGCATGGGGGCAATTTTTCGCGTGTATGAAAAGGACGGTGAGCGTGGCTCTATGCGAGGTAATGAAAAGCCTCTACCTGAAGGTGCGATATTAAAAGAGCACTTTCAATCAGTTACGTTTGCAACAACGTACGTAACGAAGAAAGGGCCAAGTGAACAGGCGTTAGCGCCAAGAAACGACGGCTTAGAGATCGTGGCAATTAATCACCCTAACAGTTTGTTTGCCAACGAGAGTTTTAATTTCAAAGTTCTGTTTAACGGTAAGCCTGTTACCGATCATGAAATCTCGGTGTACCAAGGAAAAGATCAGTTCGCCGAAGAATCTGATGTAGAAAAATTAACGACAAATGCCAAAGGGCAAGCGTCATTTACTCCTTCAGCACAAGATGTCTATTTGATGCAAGTAAGACTGCGTACCGACGCGCCTGATGGTGCAGACGTGCCCACTTATAGCTACACCACCACACTATCATTCGAAGCCTATTAATCATTGAGGGTACAAGGAGATAATTATGTTTAAAACAGTAAGTTTAGCCGTTGTATCTGCGCTTTGTATTAGCGCTTCGGCAGTAGCGGCACCACATAGCGCCAGCGGCATTATATTGACCTATGACTTAAACAAAGACGAGTCACTTCCATTAGAAGAGTTCGTTGATGCCAGACGTGCTCGCTTCAATGCGTCTGATACCAACAAAGACGGTGTACTTGATGAAAGTGAATACGTTTATGAGTGGGAAGGCAAAGTAGAAAAACGGTTAGCTGAAGACAGAAAAGCATCGATAAAACAAACTCACATACGTTTCCATGCTGTTGACAGCAACGATGACGAGTACATTACTATTGATGAAGTCAATGCGGTGGGTGAGCGAAGTTTCTCGCGTATGGACAGTGATAATGATGGTGTAGTTGCACTGGGCGACCCTGAACCAGCGCCCCGTCGCTCGGCGTCACAGGAAAAAGATGACAAACCTGAGCTAGTACAGCGCCCTATGTTGCGCATGCCAACCAGCCACAATATTGAAGGCTTTGTCACCTTATACGACCAAAACGGTGACGAAAAGGTAACAAAAGAAGAGTTTCATGCCGTTCGCAAAGCGCAATTCCAGCGTACAGACGAAAACAGTGATGACAAGCTTACAGAGCAAGAATACGTGCTTGAGTTTGAAGACAGACTGGATGCACAGATTGAGAAAACCCATGAAGGGCAAATTAAACAAACTTACGTTCGTTTTGAAGTTCTTGATACAGACGAGAATGGCAAAATGACATTTTCAGAGTACATGGTGTCTGGGTTTAATGCCTTTCATCGCTACGACACTAATGGTGATGGCTACTTAACGTTAGCTGATCCAGCGCCTGCGCCACGTCAGCAGGAGCAAAGTGACACCACCACTGCACAAGTCAGCGAATAATGGTTGGGCGTTTCCTTTTATATCTGGCGGTATTTACCGCCAGCTATGCTGTTAAGGCCGAGTTGTATGTGTTTCCTGCACCATCACCAGAAGCAACCTCCCACACGCTTAACACAGAAATAACCCTGTACGAAGAGCAGACACTTAGCGCCATTGAGCAAAAGAATATTGATCTACTGATTAAAGACACCTATCAAACGTTAGATAAATCAAACGCAACGAGTGCGCTTAGCGAAATTAATCAACGTTACGAAGGTACACTTCCGGCGTGGCTGTACAGTGCCATTAAGCGGTGCGAGGATTGGTTTAATCGGACTGAAGGTAACATAAGCTGCCGCAACGGTGCGCTTTATGACTATTGGGCCGAATATGTTCAAGGTAAGCATGACCTTTCACGTCGCGAAGTGAGACGTCTTGCTCGTGTGGCGCGCATTGCTGAGGTCAATTTTAATGACGATAACAGCGTGGCATTTGCGTCACCTATCCAGTGGGATTTATCCGAGTTCACAGCTTCTCTTGCCGTAGATCGTATTGCTAACTACCTGACATCACTTAATATTCGCTCTTACCACATTAGCGCGCAAGGACTAGAAACCCACGCGTCGAACCAAGGTTTTAGTTGGCAGGGGACCGTGGCGCAAGAGGCTGTAATTCAAAATGGCCGCGCAACGGACGCTGTTAGTAATCCAAGTACCATTGCATTCATCAGGCCGTGGCAACGCCCAGTACTTTCTACTTCAAAGCTGGCGTCTTTAGAAAAAGGCGTGTTAAGCCACAGTGACGGTTGGCCTAGCGCCAAGTTTCAAGCCATATCAGTGGCGGATAACGCATTTGAAGCCATGTTGTTAGCACACTTTTCGGCAACCAAAACAGCGCAGCAAGCCATGGAGTTAGTTAACGCGAACCCATCACTAGCGCTGAAGTTAATTGATGAAAATGGCAGGGTATTTACCAGCAACACCTATACAGCTCGCACGTCGGGTAAAAACAAGGCTGAAAAAAATGGCCACGCCATCTCAATTGATATCACCTTACCGCTATTTGACATTGCAGATTATCGCGGTCCTTACGTAAGCGTGTGGATAAGCGACGAAAAGAACCGGCTAGTAAAAAGCTTGGCGCTTCGCGGCACCAGCGAAAGATGGCTAGGCGAGCTGCGCACATGGTGGCGAAGAGTGGGTCGGAAAAATGAAGGTTTAGTCGATGGGTTTGCCGGGGCTACAAAGAAAAACGCACCCTTGCACATAGAGTGGGATGGATTGGATGATTTTGGAAAAAGCGCAAACTCGTCGTCGTTAATACTTCACGTTGAAGTGGCCAGAGAACACGGCGGTCGAAGCTATGAGAAAATTCCATTTACCTTTGATAGCCTGACTTCACCAATAACCGTAACGGGCACGGATGAAATCGCGTCTATTACACTCTCACTAATGAATTAGTCGTCAATCTTAAAATTGCAGTAACGAGCACTACCAAAGGCAGCTATCGCAAATCGCTATCTGAAGTTTTCATAGCCCTCATTATTAGGGCTGAGCGTTTTACCCTTTAAACGTGATACTGGCGTTTGCGGTTAGCCTGCCTTCTTTCACATCAGCATAATCCGAAATATCGTTAGGTAAACAGCCGCTGTGCAGCAAGTTGGCTGGATACAACACAGCGCGATTAAACATAGGCTCAATACGGGCGATTTGGGTGAACATGGCGGTATCACCGTTTATGTACGCTTTAGGTGGTAACCCTACGCTGGTGGCTTGACGTTTTAAGGTTTTAAAATAGCCTTCGTATTGCGCGGCATTAACCCGCTCTAACCCCGTTTCAATATGTCGATAGAATGCAGTACCGCCCAAAGGCGCGCTAAACAGATAGTGCACCAATGCCCATTCATTATCCTTTTGCGTATCGATGTGCGGAATACATTGAATGGGCGATAAACTTTTCGGCGCTTGATTGGCTATGGAAAGTTGCACTAGGGGTATTTGAAGCGGCTTTTCCACGCCAAAATCTTGTAGCCCATTATGCGAAGCAAGTTGGCTAAACAACAACGGAAGCGAGGTATGTAGGTGTTTGACATACTCCTGGGGCGGGTGACTTCTCACCCCCGGATAAAAGTCGCCATCTTGTTTTGTAAATGGGTGGTGTTGAGCAATTGTTTCTACCAAACTCAGCGGGTCTGGTATGAAACCATCGATAACAACAATCGGTGTGGCTTGCTCACCAACCTTAATCAATTCGTAGTTTGAAACCATGCGTCTGCGTTTTTATTCGCCTTGTTCTTTTTGTCGATAAGGGCATAGATTTGTGCGTTTGACGCTATGAGCGTGTAAATGCTTTGCAGCATGTGTTGTGCATGCAAATCAGCAATCGCGTCAGCACTAAGCGCCGCTAGCTTATCTTCATCAATGGTATATAACCCTGTTATAGACGTTTTGCTTTCGTTTTCAAAGGTAATATCTAGGGTGAATGGTGTGATAAGGTTGTGCTGTTGCAGCGCGGCAATAAAACGTTGATTTTGTGTTTCACCGTCAAGAAGCTGAGCAAGGATCTGCTGCTTTTCTAACAGGTAGTTACTGGGCTCTCCCGTGTTATCAAAAAGCGGTGTGCCTTTTTCTTCGCTTACTGAAGCGTTATCCATATCAATGCACAGCACCCGGTTACTGCTGTCAGCGCTTTGCGCTTCCGTTCCTACATAAAAAGGCAGGCGTTCAAACTGTGCCGGAATATAAACCGCATCCCATTCACCTTGCTGCCAAAATAGGTTTTCCTTTTCTTCAAAACCTAGCAAGGCAGATAAGCCAAATTGTCCTGAGTCGTCAAACTTGGTGATCACCACGGGATAATGCACCACTAGCTTGTTTAGCTCAGAGACCACCACAGGAACAAGGTGCTGATTGGCACTGAGTGACAATGCATCGTCGGTTACTTTCAAATCTGCATGTTGTTTATTATTAATGGCAACCATGTGAGTCATACGTAGGCCCTGCTTATTGATTTACGTTAAACGGCCTGCAGGCCGAATTGGTGAATTTTATTAATAAGTTCGCGATGTTTAGGCAGTTTCTCCACCGCCATGCCGCGAGCTTTTCTGTTCTGCATCAACTGTTGCTTAGCAAAGCCGGCGTTAACCCATTGCTGATGTGCGCCTAAATCTGAGGTAAACCCCATACCGTACAGGACATACTGATAGCTTGCCGCGGGGAATACCTCGTTGTTGCTGGTAAAGTCTTTGTCACTAGGTGGGTGGTATTGCCACAGAGCGAGTAATTCTTTCAATGAATCCGGAATAGTATGACTATCGCGATTGTCCCGCCAAAATGCGCTGTCTTCTCGCTTACTCAACATGTAATGCAGCTTTAAGAAGTCGATAATTCGCTGCCAACGGTAAGAAAAGGTGTCATTAAAGCGCTTTGCCACAATATCCATTACGGCTCGATTTGCTGGCAACTGTTCGGCGATCATTGAGGCAGACAGCTCTACCAGTACAAGCGCTGAAGCTTCTAACGGCTCTAGAAAGCCCGCCGCTAGCCCAACAGCCACGCAGTTATTTTGCCAAAAGTACTGCCTGTGTCCGCTTCGAATAGTAATGTCTTTTACGTTTATCCCATCTATGCCGTTTAACGTACTGGTTTGGCGAACGTATGTGTCTAAGCGAGCATAGGCGTCATCTTTACTCTGATGCCTACTGGAATAGACGTGGCCTACACCTCGGCGTGACTGCAAACCGATATCCCAAATCCAACCGGCGTCTTGTGCGGTGGAGATAGTGTGGGACGCAATAGGACTTTGCGGGGTGTCATAAGGCACGTGTACTGCTAATGCTCGATCGATAAAAAGTACATCGTCACAGGGAATAAACGGCACCTTGTAGTGTTCGCCGAGCAGCATAGATTTGAAGCCGGTACAGTCAACAAAGAGGTCGCCTTCTACTGTTACCCCTTGCTCGGTATGAAGGGCTTTGATATCGCCGTTATTGCTGCTTTCGATGCGGTTAACGTCGGCCAGCACATGGTGTACACCTAGTTTTTCAGTGCAGTGTTTGGTTAAAAAGGCGGTAAATTTTCCTGCATCTAGGTGATAAGCATAGTTAGCGGTGCCTGCAAACTCTGCGTGGCGTATGCTTTTAGGTGCACAACCTGCTTCGCATATAGCTTCCTGAACACATACTGCATGGGAAAAAGACTCGTTTAATTCTGGTGCTACAGTCTGCCAGTAGGGACCTAAATTTGTTTGCGAAAACCCTTGGGGCAGCATGAGAGGGTGGTAGTAAAAATCGTGCTCTTCACCAGTGGTCCACTTAGCAAACTTTGCTCCTTGCTTGAATGTGGCGTCGCATTCTTTGATGAAAGTGGTTTCGCTAATACCCAATGCAATTAGTGTTGAGCGCATGGTTGGCCAGGTGCCTTCGCCCACGCCAATAATAGGCACATTGGGGCTTTCTATTAAGGTTACTTTAATGTCTTTGCGGGTAGCGCATTGATGTTGCGCTGCAATACGACCAGCCGTTAGCCACCCTGCGCTACCGCCACCAACTACTACAATGTGCGTTATGGGAGTTGCTGTTGTCATACTGATTTCCTGAATAAAAACTGTGGCTACCAAATGGTAGCCACGAATGTGGGACCAACAAATGCCGGCCCCAATTACGCGAAACTAAAAGTTTCCGCGCACACCGAAGGCCCAACGTCTGCCGCTGTCTTCAACCAACAGCAAGTGATTAGAGAAGCGACCGCGTTTATGTACAAACTCTTCTGTAAGGTTAATACCTTCAAAGAAGATTTCTACATTGTCTGTCACGCTGTAGCTACCGCTAATGTCAAGCTGTTGATAAGACTCAACAATGGTTGGGCCGTCACCCTGCCCTTGTGTTAACGACTGAACGAACTCATCACGCCAGTTATAGGCAAGACGAATTTGATAATCGTCAGTTTCATAAAATGCCACCAAGTTGTAAGAATCGCTTAACCCGGTTAGTGCAAATACCTGATTAATATCGAATGGATCGAGTTCGGCGTCACTGTCAACGATAGTTCCGTTGGCAAGCACCCCAAAGCCATTATCGAAAGTGTGCTGAAGCGCAAGCTCGAAGCCGTCTACCGTTGCGTCTTCACCGTTATTTGGCAGAGTATTGGTAAACACAGCAACGTCGTCACCCGCATCTGGCGCGCTAGCGTTAGTGCCTGTAGAAGGGTCGGTTAGCAGGCTGCCGTCAGCAAGCTCAAAGGTTTTGTCTTCTTGACTATTAACAATAAAGTTCGATACCAGCTTTCTGAAGTAACCAATCGATGCATAGCTTGCTTCGTCATAGTAATACTCTAGTGACAAGTCCAAGTTATCCGATTTGAATGGCTCTAACGCAGGGTTACCACTGGTAGATGTTAAGTCACCACCTTGGCGGGTGGTTGTAATTACCGTTACCGGCGACATGCTGTTAAGCGTAGGGCGAGTAATAGTTGAACTCGCCGCAAAGCGCGCAATTAAGTCGTCGGTAATTTCCAAACGTACGCTGAAGTTTGGCAATAGCACGTCGTAATCAGACTCAGTGGCAATACTTTGCGCATCGCCAAAACCAGCCAGCATTTCGGTTTGATCCAGAATCGTTAAGCCCGTTATTGGCGCTTGCGTTCCGTTAACCGTCACATCCGTCATTTCATAACGCACACCAGCGGTTGCGCTTAAGAACATGTCTGCAACTTCGCCTTCAAAGTCGAATTCCATATAGGTAGAGATAATATCTTCTTCAACTTCAAAGCTGTTATTACGACGCACCGCATCAAAACTAATCGACTCACCATTTACGCTTTGATAATAAGATTCTAAAAACGCAAAGTTGGCTTCGCCATCATGGGCAAGCCAAGAGGTGGGCATGCGACCGCTACCACTTACGTCAGAAAGAAAATCGCTGCCTGCGTCAAAAACGTATTGGCTGCCTGCTGGGATCTCAGGTAAGTCTGGGTAACCACAGTAAGTACAGTGAATACCTACACCTTCATTGTCCCAACGGGTAAGTGATTTGGTTTCGGTGCTGTACTGTGCGCCAAAGCGAATTTCAGTTAAGCCGCTGCCATCTGTTACGTATTCGCCGTCAAAGCGCAGCTGGCTCACTTCATCTTCTACCGCCCAGCCTCGACGCAGCATTACGTGAGCTCGGCTGTTAGCTTCATCAAGATGATTGCTCACACCATCAGGTGTCAGTGCAGGGTTGTATATAGGGAATCCGTCAGGACCAGTAACAATCGCGCCATCTAGTTCTTGTTGTCCGCTATAAATATTGTCATTAGGCGAAGCGAACATGCTGGCAACTGGTAAAATGTTGTCATCTACTTGGAATCGTACGCGGTTGGCATAACCAATAAGTGAAAGCTGATCGCCGCCACCATTATTGGCTTCGCGTTCGGCTTCTGAATGACTTAAATCAAACGATAAATTCAGATTATCAGAGTACTGGTAATCAAAGTTAAGGCCTATGGCATAGGTATCAGTTAAACGGTCGAACGTTTTGGCGTGCATATCTGTCGCCAAACCTACCTCTTGGTATAAATCGACAATAGTACCGTTTGCATCAACCGTTGGGCTGCGGCGATTGCCGTTTTCATCAAACAGGCTGCCGTCATCACCTACACCCTGAATGTTAGGTGCGGTAAACCAGTGGCCGTACGACGTTGCTTCAGACTCTACGTCAAAATCTGAATACAGTGCGTCAGCAGTTACAACCAGTTTGTCGTTAGGTGCATATTGGAATACAAGATTAGCGTTTGTTCGGGTACGCTCTTCAAAGGTCACTTTGTGATCGTAGTTTCGCGGTGAAAATACATTGCCTGTCCAAGCGTCGCCTGACTGCGTAACAGGGTTTGGCACGCCAACGTTCTCTAGCCAACCGTCCATCTGAGCCTGGTTAAGGCGAGTCTCACGCTCTTGGTGTGAAACGGCAAGTAATACACCGAAGGTGTCGTCATTGAACGTGTTGCTAATAAGGCCAGAAAATTGCGGCGTAGTTTCTTCGCTATTTTCGTCGTACACGCCTTTTACCGAGCCCGCCATTTTAAAACCGTTTAATGCGAACGGGCGCGCGGTATTAATATTAATGGTAGAGCCTACACCACCAGACTGCATTGTGGCCGTTGACGTTTTATGCACATCAAGGCTGCTTACTAACTCAGAAGCAATCGTGTCGAAACTGAACGCACGCGAATCGTTTTCAGACGCCATTTGACGGCCATTTACCAACACGGTGTTAAACTGTGGTCCAAAACCACGTACGGTAATTAGCTGGCCTTCACCGCCTGAACGGTCGATAGATACGCCGGTAATACGCTGTAGTGATTCAGCTAAGTTGGTATCGGGAAAATCACCGATGTCTTCTGCGCTAATGGCGTCGACTACGCCAGCAGAGCTGCGTTTAACATCCATCGATTTTGCAACCGATGAGCGGATACCACTTACCTCAATCACTTCTACGTCTTTATTGGGTTGCGCGTCTTGGGCAAATGCACTATTCGCAGAAATAGCCGACGCTAAAACTGCTGCCACTGAGCATGCAAGCTTGGTTTTCCTATACATGATGGTGTGTGTCCTAATCGTTAATTTTAATGCGCCTTATGGTGTGCACCCCACTTGGCTTTCTCTCACAGCATTTCGCTGTTAATTCATCAAGACGACACGGTTTGTAAAATCCCCCAAATTTATTTAACAATTTTTTAAATTAATTGAATCGCCTTGTTTAAAAGGCGTGATTTCTTCGACATCGATTAGCGTATTTCACCTTTACGTGTGTTTAAAAAATGCACAATTCTTGATGTATTCACAGAATAAATGCTTCTTTATCTACTTCATTTATCGCCTGTATGCCATTTCTATATAAATATTAGTTATGACTCGTAAGTAAATGATACTAGTGATGTATGCCCATATAGCGTAGCTTTGCCGCAGTTTCGCTTGAAAAATAAGCGGAATAAGGGGTGCTATTCGAAGCAAAATAAATACAGAAATTGCCTGTTCTGTTTTTGATTTCGCTAGAGAATGCTAGGCATAAGTGAATAAAATGGCTTAGTACTGTTTAAAGGGTGTCATTCTCGGATAGCCGGAATGTGAGGAGAAGCGTGTGAAAATCATAATATTAAATGAGTCAAAAGCGCCAGATCCGCTAAATAATGTGGAGAAGCGATGTGCAGCTACACCTAGTAGTGCACAGCGTCTGGTGAAAAAAGGGGCGACCTTACTGCTTGAAGCTGGAGCAGGCGTACACTCAGGGTATTCAGATAAAGAATACAAAGATGTAGGCGTGACTGTCATCGATGATGTGAATGATGCATTATCAACAGCAGATATGCTGGTGGCGGTGAACAAACCCACCGATGCACAGCTAGCGTTGATGAAAAAAGGGGCCATTGTGGTAGGCCATCTCGACCCTTTCTTTCAGCAATCGCTTGTTGAGTCTATTGCAGAAAAGGGGCTAACCGCTATTTCTGTAGAGATGATCCCTCGTTCTTCTCGTGCACAAAAAATGGACGCATTGAGCTCGCAAGCGAGTCTTGCGGGTTACGTAATGGTGATGCAGGCGGCGAATCAGTTGCCATCAATATTACCTATGATGATGACACCGTCAGGAACAATAAAACCAGCAAAGGTATTTATTATTGGAGCTGGCGTAGCGGGTCTTCAAGCTATAGCAACCGCGAAACGCTTAGGCGCAAACGTACTTGCTTATGACACCCGCCCTGTGGTGGCTGAGCAAGTAGAATCCCTAGGTGGCAAATTCCTTAAGATCGACATTGGGGAAACAGGCCAAACGAAGGACGGTTATGCAAAAGAACTGACCGATGAACAAAAAGCGAAGCAGCAAGAAGCGCAACGCGACGCGATTGCCGACTCTGACATTGTTATTACGACAGCGCAGTTATTTGGTCGCAAACCACCAGTGCTCATATCAAAAGATACATTAGCACTCATGAAGCCGGGCAGTGTGGTTGTAGATATGGCCGCAACATCAGGTGGTAATGTTGAAGGTTCGGTTGCTGGCGAAACCGTTGAAGTTAACGGTGTAAAGGTAATTGGTAATGGTTACTGGAGCCAGTATGTGGCTAAAGCCGCCACCGACATGTACGCCAATAACATCTACAACCTTGTAGATGAGTTCTTTGACGATGAAACCAAAACCTTTGGGCTGAATTTAGAAGACGACATTCTGGCCGGCTGTGTTATTACCCACGACGGTAGCATCACCAACGACATGCTTAACAACGCATACAAGGGAGCCTAATCATGGAAATCATTTACCTACTTTTCATCGTGCTACTGGCTGCTTTTTTGGGTTTTGAGTTAATTCGAAAAGTCCCAGCAACCTTACATACACCCTTAATGTCAGGCTCTAACGCGATATCGGGTATTACGTTAGTGGGAGCATTGGTAGCCTCGGGTAGCGACAACAATTTGCTAACGACCATTCTTGGTACCGCAGCGGTGGCGCTGGCCAGCATCAACGTGGTGGGTGGTTATCTCGTTACTGATCGCATGCTTGGCATGTTCAAGAAAAAAGATAAATAAGGAGTACGCAAGTGAGTGATATCGTAACCGTAATAAACCTTGCGTACGTAGTAGCTGCGGCACTATTTATACTAGGACTTAAGTTACTTAGCCATCCAGATACCGCGAAAAAAGGTAACTTTATTTCTGCCATTGGTATGCTGGTTGCTGTCGTCGTCACCCTGCTTGACCAGCAGATTATTAGCTATCATTACATCCTGCTAGGTTTTGTTATTGGTGGCGCCTTTGGTGCGTGGAAAGCCAAGACCGTTGAAATGACGGCAATGCCAGAAATGGTGTCGTTATTTAATGGCTTTGGTGGCGCAGCGTCATTGCTTCTGGGTTGGGCAACATTAGCCGGAATGAGCCTAATTACTCTTAAAACTGAAAGTGCGTTTACTTTTATTACCCTGTTTTTCACAATTTTAGTTGGGGGCATTACGTTCTCTGGCTCGGTGGTAGCCTGGGGTAAGTTGTCAGGAAAAATGAGCTCTAAAGCCGTTATTTTCACAGGGCTTCGCGAGCTAAGCATCTTGCATCTAATTGGCATGGTGGTGATTGGTTATTTCTTTACTACCGACCCAAGCAACCCACTTTGGATATACTGTGCTATTGCGTTGTCACTAAGCTTCGGCTTGTGGGCTACCATTTCAATTGGTGGTGCAGATATGCCGGTGGTTATTGCGCTGTTAAATAGTTACTCAGGTGTAGCAGCGTCGGCGGCAGGTCTTGCTACAGGCAACACAATATTGATTGTTACCGGCTTATTAGTAGGCGCGTCAGGCTTAATTCTTACCAATATTATGTGTAAGGCCATGAACCGTTCATTGATGAATGTGTTGTTGTCTGGCTTTGCCAAGCCAGTCGAGGCCGGCGAAAAAATAGAAGGCGAGATTAAAGTACTGTCGGCGCAAGATGCATTTTATGTATTAGAAGCAGCGCAAGCAGTACTGGTGGTGCCTGGTTATGGTATGGCGGTTGCGCAAGCGCAGCATGCAGTACGTGAACTTCAGTCGTTGCTAGAGGAAAATGGCTGTACGGTTGATTACGCCATTCACGCTGTAGCGGGGCGTATGCCGGGCCACATGAACGTGTTATTGGCAGAAGCTGACGTGCCTTATGACCAACTATACGAGATGGATGACGTTAACCCTCGTATGGAAAACTATGACGTGGTTATTGTTATCGGTGCAAACGATGTTGTTAACCCAGCAGCCAAAGAGATGAAAGGCAGCCCTATTTACGGAATGCCAGTTATCGAAGCACATCGTGCGAAAACGGTCTTTGTACTTAAGCGTTCTGCGAATGCCGGTTTTGCCGGTGTAGACAACCCGCTGTTTTTCAAAGACAACACGCGCATGGTTCTGGGTGACGCTAAAGACACTATTAACAGCATTATTCGCGAGTTCGGAGACGACTAATACAGCGTATCTCTTTGAGACATCTTCTATAAAGGCCTGTTTAAAACACAGGCCTTTTTATCGGGTATTAAACTTAATTATAAAGTACTCAACTATAGTTGTAGTTGATGCTTATCAGCTCTAGTATGTGAATGCTATAGATGTTGAGTTAGCTATTCATATAGTCGCATAGAGATGTACGAGTAAATGTCTACGACCCCTTTTCATATTGAGCCGTTTAGAAATTGTATTTTGGTCACGCTTCGCGGTAAGTGGGATATGTCCACGAACATTCAGTACCTTGCTAAGCTTTCTGATTGCTTGAAAACCCGTAAAGGCAGACCCTTTCACTTATTTGTAGACATGCGTAGTTGGCAAATCCCCAATTCTGATACCTTCAATCAAATAAAAGCGCCCATTAAGTTAGATAGGCGAAGTCAGCTCAGCGAGACATGGCTAGAAGATGAAGCAACAGATGCTGATCACATTGCAGAGAAGTTTTTTAGCGCGCCATCAATTAAACTGGGATTTGAACTTGAACGTACTCAAAGCATCTCAGAGTTTATAACCCTTTGTGAAGAAAAAGCAGATAACGTTGTTATAGATTATGTTCGAACCTGGATAGGCTAAAAAAGCCCGCGTTCGATAAACAAAATTCGTCGCGACAATAGATATTTTATATCGCAACAACTATCGCGTTCAGTCTTACGTTGACTATAATACGCTGCTTATTTTCGCACTTTCTATGCTAGGCATTGGCCTAGCCCACTTACAAATAGGTGAATAAATTGTCAGATTGGAGCATCGAAGAAGCGGAGCGCGTCTATGGCGTGTCTCAATGGGGTGGCGGCTATTTTCAAATTGGTGAAAACGGCAACGTCCATATTACCCCTGTTCCTGAAGATCCTAGCATTCGAATCGACTTTAATTCGGTAATTGAAGATATCCGCAAAGAAGGCGTACAGTTTCCTGTTGTTGTGCGCTTCCACGATATTCTGCGCTCGCAAGTTGCAGGCTTGAACAAAGCATTTAGAAGCTCCATCGAAGAAGCCGAATACCAAGGCCAGTACCAAGGTGTGTATCCGGTAAAAGTAAACCAAATGCGCGAAGTCGTTGAGGAAATTGTCGATGCGGGCAAGCCATTTAACTATGGCTTAGAAGCGGGGTCAAAAGCCGAGCTTCTGACTGTGCTTGCAATGAATACCAACGAAGAGTCTCTGACTATCCTAAATGGTTATAAAGACGACGAAGTTATGCGTCTTGCGCTGTTAGGAAGAAAGCTGGGTCGCCGCGTTGTGGTAGTAGTTGAAAAATACACCGAGCTTCTTCTTCTGGTAAAAATAGCCAAAGAGCTGGAAATCGATCCTATCATTGGTGTGCGCTCAAAAATGACGGTGAAAGGTCGTGGTAAGTGGGAAAGCTCTGGTGGTGAACGTGCGAAATTCGGTTTAACCATTACTGAGATCATTAACGCAGCCCGCTACCTTGAAGAGCAAGGCATGGCGCACTGCTTAAAGCTGCTGCATTTCCATATTGGTAGCCAATTAACAGACATTCGTGCGGTTAAAGAAGCGGTAACCGAAGGCGCGCGTATTTACGCAGACCTTCACAAAATGGGCTTCGAGCTAGATTATGTTGATGTAGGCGGTGGCCTTGGTATCGATTACGACGGCAGTAATTCAACTAATGAATCGTCGCGCAACTACAGCATGCAGGAGTATGTGGCTGACGTTGTCTATGGCATGAAGGAAATGTGCGACCTTGAAGGCGTACCGCACCCGCATCTGGTTAGTGAAAGTGGACGTGCAATCACTGCGCACCACAGCTGTGTTATCACGGAAATTGTGGGCGAAATTAAGTCGAATGCGTCGCAAATGGATACTTCAGCAAAAGCGGGTGAACACTTCTTCCTTAAGAATATGCGCGAACTTGCAGACACGTTTGATGAACAAACGAACATGCATGAAATTTACAACGATGCGTCGCAGTATAAAGAGCAAGCGCTAGATGCATTTAAATTACGCGTGTTGTCACTTGAAGAGCTGGGCAAAATCGAAACGCTGTACTGGCAAATTATGGGTCGCTTACAGCAGTGGTATCGCAACGAAGAATATGTTCCAGAAGAGCTTCAAGAGCTAGATTACAGTTTGTCGTCTCAGTACCTTTGTAACTTCTCTGTATTCCAGTCGGCTGCTGACACATGGGCCATCGACCAGCTGCTGCCGGTAGTGCCTCTTATTCGTATGAATGAAGAGCCAACGGTCAATTGCTCGCTAGTGGATATTACCTGTGATAGCGACGGTAAAATTGATCAGTTCACTATTGGCCGTGAAATTACTGACGTACTGCCAATGCACCCACTTAAGAAAGATGAGCCGTACTACATTGGTTTGTTCTTAACGGGCGCTTATCAAGACGTTATGGGCGACATGCACAACTTGTTTGGTCGCTTAAATGAAGTGCATATTTACAGCTATGACGACGATCCTGAAGACTTTTACATTGAAGAAGTGGTGAAGGGCTCATCGGTAGAAGATGTACTTAACGTTATGCAGTATAACCCGCGCGCAATGGCATCAGACGTAAAACGCATGATAGACAAGCAAGTTTGGGACGGAAAATTGAACCCTCGTGAAGGGGTTCGCTGGACTGATTTTTACGAAAACTGTTTGGCAGGTTATACCTATTTAAAACAGTAGCGTTTAATATCTGAATGAAAGTACCGAAAAGCCGATGCCGATATTACTTATCTGCGTCGGCTTTTTTCAAGTAACGCTTCCAAAACTCGGCTGTTGTTGAATTAATCATATTCGACTCTGCATTCATCAGCATCACATAGCCAACTTTGTGTTCAGGCAAAAACGCCACGTCAGCACGATAGCCTTTTACCCAACCCCCATGATAGTTAAGCTGTAATCCATTTAAGTCGTAAATACGCCAACCCAAACCATAGTGAGCATCGTCAATCATGCCGCGCCAACCTCTGCGGTAGGTTTCACGCTTCGTTTTCACGCGCTCTGTAGTGACATAGTCTACCATTTCATCGGATATGACCGTGGGGAACTCGCCTAGCAGCGCTTGCAGATAAATCGTCATATCTGAAATGCTAGCGTTAACGCCAGCAGCTGGAGAGAACCGATAGTAGTTGCTTTCTACCTTTCCCTCGCGCCATTTATTTCTGGCGATAGCAATATGAGGTTGAGCCCATGATTCTGATGCAAGCAATCCGCCTTTTCCAACACTGGCTGTTTTCATGCCTAGTGGTGCAAACAGATTGGCCTGAAGCTGTCGTGAGTAAGAGGTATTATTGTTGCTGAAGTAGTATTCCAGCGCACCAAAGAGTGCATTTTGATAGGTATAGCATTCACCCGGCGCACACAGTGGTTCAAGCTCGCCCAGGGATTTAAGCACGCGCTCCAGCGAGTAGTCAGCTTCAATAAGGTTGTCGTAAGCGTTGGGCATAAAGCCACTAGATTGGCCAACGATATGTTGCAGTTGCAGCGCATTCATTCCTTTGCCTTTAAAAGGAATGTCGGGTAATAAGGTGGTTATCGGCGTTTCCCAGCTAAGCTGGTTTTTTTCTACAAGTTTAGCTGACAACAACGCAGTAAAGGTTTTTGAAACAGAAGCTAGCCTAAATACGGTGTTCTCTGTAACTTTCTCTCCGCCGCGTTTGCGGGTACTTCCATATACGTAAACCCTTGGCGCTTTGCCCTGTTCATAAAACACAAACGCATAACCAGGCACGTTGTATTTTGAGGCTTCCTTTTGAACGTAACTAGCATAGTCATCAAGCCAATCCGCAAAAGCGCTTTGTGTAATGACCATTAGCATCGCTATCAGCCAAATTTTAGACAGGCGCAGCTTGAAGGTGCGCAAAGAGTTCAGCATACAGTCAGCTCGTTAAGCCTGTGGTTTTCTGATACATCCATCAGGCGCTCATTATTATTATCGCATTATTATGCGTTTAGCTGCTCCAATGATCAAATGTCGCTAATTATGCTCACTATCTCTTCAATGATTTGATTTATTCTAGCGGTAAGCGAACCGCTGTAAGAATATGCAAGAAAGGAAGAAAAGTTCGACTAGCAAGGTTAGTAATTATTGAGTTCTGATTTTGTCGCACCAACAGGGCAAATGCACGATACACTAGATAAAGGTGATAAACGACAGGTGGGAAGCGCATTCTAATGCCAGACAATCTTTTTGTCTCAGACATGGGGGCTTCAGAAAATTCGACAACTGCTGAGTCAGTGCTTTCAAAAGCAAGACTTAGCAGAGATCCGCGCTTTGACGGACGATTTTTTGTGGCGGTAAAAACAACCGGTATTTTCTGTAGGCCAATCTGTCCAGCGCGACTTCCTAAAGAAGAGAATGTGACTTACTTTCAACACGCCACACAGGCAATGGCACATGGTTATCGTCCATGTTTTCGCTGCAGGCCTGACAGTGCACCTCGTTCAGCGGCGTGGAAAGGCGTGGGCGCAACGATTAACCGAGCGTTGTCGCTGCTATCTGTTATTCCCATTGAACGCGTTGCGGATATTGCTATGCGGTTGGGTATTAGTGAGCGTTACCTAAATAAGTTGGTCGTCAATGCTGTGGGCATACCGCCTAAGCAGTTTCAAAATATGCAGCGCACTTTGTTTGCAAAGCAGCTTATTCAACAAACTCATTTATCTATGACAGATATCGCAATTACGGCAGGCTATCAATCACTGAGACAACTGCAGCGGGCCATAGAGCAATATTGCGCTACGTCTCCTACCCAGCTTAGAAAAAAAGAGCCGGTTCAACAAAAGGCTATCTCTTTATTTCTTTCATATCGGCCGCCGTACAATTGGCCCTATGTACGAGATTTCTTGGAAACTCGCGCTATTGAGGGCATGGAACGAGTAACGAACGAGAGCTATGAACGATACTTTTCATGCAATGAAAGTGTAGGCTTTTTTAAAGCCATTCACGACGAGGCGCGCCACGGATTCAAACTTCTCATCGACATGCCTGATTTAGGTCGTCTTCATACGATAATTGAAAACATAAAGCAGGTACTAGATCTTCACGCTGACCCGCTTTTAATTGAACAAAGCCTATTGCAGTCTGGGTTACCGCCGAGCAAGTTAACGCATGGGCTACGCCTTCCCAGTGCATGGAGCGTATTTGAAAGTGGTTGTCGGGCTATTGTAGGCCAGCAAGTTAGTGTAAAAGCGGCTATTGGCCAGGTGACTTTACTGGTACATCAGCTGGGCGAAACGGTCTCTGATGCACTCCCGTCAAACGGTCTTGAATCTACAACGGGTGAACGCTACAGCTTTCCCTCGCCTGAAAGTGTGGCCGAAAACAGTCTTGAATTCTTACGTATGCCACAGGCGAGGAAGGAAGCCGTGCGTCATTTTGCTCGTTTATTCATAAACGGTAACATGCCAAGCCATGAAGACATACTCGCCATTAAAGGCGTGGGCCCGTGGACGCTCGACTATTTAAAAATGCGGGGGGAGAGAAACCCTGATATTTACCTTGGCGGTGATTTAATCGTTCGTAAAATGGCGCAGCAGTACCCCATAGCGCCTGAAAAAGCGGCACCTTGGCGCAGTTATTTAACCCTTCAATTGTGGCAGTTAAGCAATCAGTAAAGAGAGTCGCTAGTATGAAATATACAGATTTCGTGAACAGCATACAGGGGCTTGTTAAAGTTGAAGCCACTGATAAAGGCATAACGGCTATCGAGTTCGTGAGTGCCGCTGAATCAGATAATACGGCCAACGCGAAGCCGGGGGTTATAGGCAGAGAAACTGCAGCGCAAGAAAGCATGCTAAGCAAGGGCTTACATTCACAAAAAAACGCCATCACCGAAGCAGCATGCATTCAGTTACAGGCATACTTTGACGGTACGTTACGCGAGTTTGACCTACCGCTTTGCCCTAAAGGTACGGCGTTTCAGAATCAGGTGTGGGATGCCTTGCAGCAAGTTAAATACGGCGAAACCGCTAGCTATTTAGACATCGCAAAAGCCATTGGCAACCCAAAAGCTGTCCGCGCCGTGGGTATGGCAAATGGTCGTAATCCTATTGCTATTGTCGTGCCTTGCCATCGTATAATCGGAAGTAATAAAACCCTAACGGGCTATGCAGGTGGTTTACCGCGTAAGCAGTATTTACTTAATTTAGAAGGAGCCCAAGGGGTGCTGGGGCTATAAAAGAATGGGTGATAAGAAAATGGTGATAAAAGAATGGCAATAAGAGACATTATCTCGCTGCTGGTGTTAGCCGGTATCTGGGGCGGTTCATTTATTTTCATGCGTGTTGCCGCACCAGAATTTGGCATTTATGTATTAGTAGCCATTCGTACCGTGCTTGCTACAGCGGTATTGCTACCATTGCTGTTAATACGAGGGTCGGTAAAAGACATAAAGCGCCACTGGTTGGCCATTGCGCTGGTGGGCATGGCTAACACGGCGGTTCCTTTCGTCCTGTTTAATTACAGCAGCCTGCATTTAGAGGCAGGGGTGAATGCCATTTTAAATGCCACGGCTCCCATGTTTGGCGCCATTGTCGCTTGGCTGTGGTTAGGTGACAAACTAACAAAGTCAGCAGTAGCGGGGCTTTTTGTAGGCTTTGTAGGCGTAACCGTTATTAGTCAGCAAAAGCTCGGCGAGGGCGATATTAGTTTTCTTCCTATTTTGACTGCATTATTGGCCACCACTGGCTACGGCATAGCGGCGTGTATGATGAAGAAATGGTTGCAGGGGGTTAAACCTCTGGTTGTCGCTACAGGTAGTCAGGCTATGGCCAGCGTGATGCTAGCACCATTCGCGCTTGCGACCTTGCCAGAAACAATGCCAAGCGTGAATGCATGGGTAAATGCGGTAGCGCTGGCTGTCGGTGGCACGGGCATAGCGTATATCTTGTATTTCAAACTCATAGCTGACATCGGCCCAGCCAAAGCCATTACTGTAGCTTACCTAGTACCACTATTTGGCATTATTTGGGGTGTACTGTTCTTGCAAGAGCACTTATCAATTCAAACCATTGTGGGTGGTTTAATGATTTTATTCGGTGTGGCGTTAACCACAGGCGTTCTCAAAAGAAAACGCCTTAAGGTTAAACCTGCTTAGATTGAATCAAACCTGGGCTAGTCTATCAGCTGCATTCTTACTAAATTGCTGCCGTCGCGCTTGGCTTGATAAAGCGCGTCTTCCGCGTGCGCGGTTACTTCGTGCATAGCGCGCGGTGACGCGGTGTAAGATATACCAATAGACGCTGTAATAAGCAGTTCTGGTAACTCTTGTAGCGGCGGCAAGGTTGCGATGCCGTGACGAAGATTTTGTGCCATATCAAAAGCCACATGCGGGCCGGTATGTGGCAATAGAATAATGAATTCTGCACTGCTCCAGCGTCCCAATACATCCTGCTCGCGCAAGTGCTCAGCCAAGTAGGCCACAACTTTATCTAATAAGTCGTCGCCTGCGTTTCTGCCGTGAGCGTCGACAATGTCAGAAAACTCATCAATGCTAATCAGCATTACGCTTAGTGACTTATGTTCAGCCAGTAGCGTTTTGTAGATAAGCTGTAAATTCTCTTTTTCTGGAAGACGGTTAGTATGGCGAACAACCAGATCTGGCTGCATGTCTTTTCTAAAGTAATACAACAGATTGTAGATAAGCAAAAACAGCGAGAATACAACAACCAGTAGTGTTACAACGCTGAATATAAATGCTTGTGAAATTTCAGCCTGGCGTTCTTCAAGTGGACTGAGTAAAAACACCGTCCAACCAAATTGATTAAGTTTTACTTCGGCAATAAGGTAATCATTCTGGTCGATCGTCACTAATTTATTGTTGAGTGCCTGCTCGTTCTGGATAGTAAGGGGAAGGCTGGCATACCAAGGCAATTCTGACAAATTGGTAAAATCAGAGTAAGACGCAATAAGATTAGGATCAGAAGACAGCATAATGTCACCCTCACCATCTACAAACAAAAAGTCGTAGCCGTACTCTTGCTTATAGGTATCGAAGACCTCGATAAAACTGCGCAGACTCTTTCCAACACCAAAGAAGCCCAAGAAGCGGCCATCTTCATCGTGGATCTTTATATCAATATAGAAATGGGTGTCTTCCCATTTACCGATATCTGCCACGGCATCGGTAGGGTAGTCCTTGTACTTGAAATACCAGCTTACTTCCCCTTCAATCAGGTTAATTATGCTGCCATCAGAATTATATTGTTTTCTGTCTGCCTCGCTGGCAATAAAGAAAGACAACCCAAACTCGTTTTCAAGACGATCCAATGTTTTGAAAACAGCCTCTTGGTCAATCGTTTCTCCATCCATCAAGTCTACTAACTCGGTGGAATGCCCCAAAGCTTCTGAAATATGGAGTGGTTTTAAAAGTTGCTCCACAATAAGTGAGATTGCGGGCGAAAGTGACTGTTGTTGCGCGCGACTCTGCTCGGCAACAATCTTGGAAATACTAAAATGTACCAGTGTAACGATAGCGATAACCACTACCGCGAATAACACTAAAATGCTTCTATGCAGTGTTCTAAATGTGTTCACAGACTGCGCATGCTCCCTTGCCTGACTGAACTTTACCTATGATGGTAAGTATACCTGTTGCAATATTGAACTACTAGGTGACTATCATTAACTTTAGACTAAATAACAATGAAGGAAAACACCTAGTTTTGCACTCTGCAAATAGCTTTTTATCACGAATGAACCGCTGACATATGCTATTCCCTTGGTTACACTATGCTCCGATTTTCATTCTCTTTGCGAAATAAAGGAATTATATGGCTTTCTCAGTGGTTGTTTTAGCGGCGGGTAAAGGTACTCGTATGAAATCGTCGTTGCCCAAGGTGTTACACAAAGTAGGTGGTGTGCCTATGGTGCAGCGAATTATCAACACAGTAAAATCACTGGGTGCTGACAATATTCATTTGGTTTACGGTCATGGCGGCGACCAACTAAAGGCAACGGTTGTTGAAGACAATCTAAACTGGTGCTTACAGGCCGAACAGTTAGGTACAGGCCACGCTGTTCAGCAAGCGGCACCCCATATTAAAGACAATGAAGACGTGCTTGTTCTGGTTGGCGACGCGCCACTTATTCGCGAAGAGACACTAAGTGCGTTAAAAGCTGCGAAGGAAAGCTGTGATTTAGCACTGCTTACTGTAAATCTAGACGACCCCACAGGCATGGGCCGTATTATTCGTGAGAATGACAACATTACCGCGATAGTTGAGCACAAAGACGCCACTGATGCCCAGCGTGAAATTAAAGAAATTAACACCGGTATGATGATGATGTCTGGCGTTGATCTTAAGCGCTGGTTGGGCGAGTTAAGCAATGATAACGCGCAAGGTGAGTATTACCTTACCGACGTTATTGCCATGGCAGCGGCCGAAGGCAAGCGAATTCAGTCAGCACAGCCACAGTCTGCGGTAGAAGTGGAAGGCGTTAATAATCGTTTGCAGTTAGCTAACCTGGAGCGCGCGCTTCAGCGTCGCCAAGCCGAGGAGCTAATGACCAATGGCGTGACCTTGCTGGATCCTGCTCGTTTTGACTTACGCGGCCAGCTTGAAACCGGTAACGACGTAATTATCGACGTTAACGTTATTGTTGAAGGTAAGGTGACACTTGGTAGCAACGTCAACATTGGTGCAAACTGTATTCTGCGCAACTGTACTATTGCCGATAACGCTGTAATTGAAGCTAATTCTATTGTTGAAGAAGCCAGTGTAGGTGAAGCATGTACGGTCGGGCCTTTCGCTCGACTACGCCCTGGTGCAGTAATGCAGAAAAATGCCAAAGTGGGTAACTTCGTGGAAATGAAGAAGGCTATTTTAGGCGAGGGCGCCAAAGCGAATCACTTAACCTACCTAGGCGATGCAGAAGTGGGTGCCAAAGCGAACATTGGCGCAGGCACTATTACCTGTAACTACGACGGTGTGAACAAGTCCAAAACCATCATCGGCGAAAATGCCTTTATCGGCTCAAACTCGTCGCTTGTCGCGCCTGTAAACATTGGCAAAGGGGCTACTGTAGGTGCTGGTTCCGTGATCACGTCAACCGTAGACGAAGACGCGCTAGCCGTTGCCCGCGGTAAGCAGCGCAATATTCCAAATTGGCCGCGCCCGACAAAAAAATAAAGACGTATCCTTATTAAAGTTCGCTAACGGGTTACATGGTGAGATAGGGCTGGCAAACACAAATAGTGATTAGCTAGCCCAGTTTCTTCTTCAGTCCCATCAAACTATCGCCCAGTCAGAAAGATGACAAAATCAGAGGGCTTAAATTAACGTCTACTGTGTCGCTGTAAACGCAACTCATTCAGCTATCTGTCTTCTAAATAATGAACTATCTAAGGTTTCCCCTATCTATCATTACTGATAGTGTGTGTTTACTTACCTCTTAATTCTCGTTACACAAGGATATGCGATGATATCTACACTTCTGGTTGGCTTTGGATTTTCCGCCACAACCTTTCATTTGCCATTTCTAAATTATCTACCGCAGTTCTCTGTCGATGTGGTTATCTCTTCAAAACCTGATGTGGTTAATGCAGTTTTACCCCATGCTGAAGTGTATGGCTCGTTGGAAGAAGCGCTTAAAATTCACGATGTAGATTTGGTGGTTATTACAACCCCAAATCACCTTCATGGGCCACAGGCGAAACTGGCATTAGAGCACAGCTGTCACGTATTGGTAGAAAAGCCATTTACATTAGATAGTGAAGAAGCAGAAGCTTTAGTAGAGCTTGCACATTCTCAAAATAAACAGCTTTGTGTTTATCACAACAGACGTTTTGATGGCGATTTTCTTACGATTAAGCAGCTAATTAACGATGAAAAACTTGGCGACATTAAACGTTTGGAAAGCCGCTTCGATCGATTTCGCCCAGTACCACGAGACAGGTGGCGTGAAAATGCAGGGCCAGGAAGCGGTATCTTCTGGGATTTAGGTCCCCATTTAATCGACCAAGCGCTACAGCTTTTCGGCGAGCCGGAAGAAGTGTCGGCAAACATACAGGCCTTGCGTGAAAATGGACAGTCAGATGACACGTTCGATGTAACACTTCACTATGTTGATAAAGTTGTAAAGCTAGGTAGTTCAGCTTTTCAGGCCAGCGCGACATTGCGCTACGACTTGCAAGGCACAAAAGGCAGCTTTCGAAAGTTCTATTTAGATCCGCAAGAAGATCAATTGCGTGCAGAGCTATCCTTTGATGATGAACACTGGGCGATTACAAAAGATAACGAGCATGGCGTGCTAGCTGTGGTCAATGAAAGCGGCCAGCTAGTTGAAGAGACGGTGACAACATTGAAGGGTGAATATCTCACGTTTTTCAATCGCCTTGCTCACGCTATTGAAGACGGTAAATTCTCGCCGGCTGACGCGAGTACGGTCGTACCTGTTATCAAAGTCATTGAGCTAGCCATAAAAGCGAGTGCTCAAAAGAAATCGCTGGCGTTTAATTAAACAATTACCTTGATCGTCGTTTCAATTTAACTTACGATGCTTTCACTTTAAAACTAATAGCTTTCGTTTTGAAAGTTATGATTGAATGTTGAAGGTGTGTTTGCGGACTGTTTTGCAGACTTTTCATGGCTTGTTCTCAATTGGAACAACGCGTACAGGAAGGTTTAGCGAGAAGGCGGCAAGAGCATGAGGTTATATTGAAAAGTAGTAAATCGGTTGAACAGCGCCGCCAGCAGATAGTGGCGTGGGTGAAAGAGCATGGTCAATCTCAAGTTGAAGATTTGGCCGTGCGTTTTGCTACGTCTGAAGTCACCATTAGAAAAGATCTCGCAGCCCTTTCGCAGCAAGGTTTACTGATTCGACAGTTTGGTGGCGCAGTGCCTGTACCATCATCTACCAACTCAAATGCTGGGCCATCTCAGTTTATTACCAGTGACCCTTTCGCGAATTCAACTACTAGCCCAGCAATTAACGCTATAGGCCAACTTGCAGCTAGCTTGGTCAAACCGGGCAATAAGCTCGTTATAGACTGCGGGTCTACCACCGCATCCATCTTACCCCATTTATCACATATCGATGATTTAGTGGTAATGACCAACACGTTATCAACCGCCAATTACCTTACTCAAAGTGAAAAAGAGCCGACGGTGTTAATGGTAGGGGGCACATGGGATGGCCAATCTCAGTCGTTTCAAGGCGCGATGGCTGAACAGTTGGTTAGTGCCTATAGTTTTGACATTGCGTTTATTGGTGCCGCGGGCATAGATGTCACCAGAGGCACCACCACTTTTAACGAGCTTATTGGTGTAACCCGCGCCATGGCTGTGGCGGCCAGTAAGGTGGTTATAGTAGCCAGTTCAAAGAAATTAACGCATAAAATGCCTAACCTAGAGCTAAGCTGGAAAAACATTTCTGTTTTGATCACTGATGAAGGCATTTGTGAACAAGACAAACTTAATATTGAAAATCAGGGCGTGACAGTACTTATTGCAGCGCCGAGTGGAGAATAATTATGTGTGGAATAGTTGGCGCTGTAGCTGAGCGTAACGTGGTTGAAATCCTATTAGAAGGTTTAAAAAGACTGGAGTATCGCGGCTATGATTCAGCTGGCGTAGCGCTATTGCAAGGCGACGGCACGCTTACGCGTATTCGCCGTACAGGCAAAGTACAAGAGCTTGCTGATGCGGTGGCAGAAGGTGAAGCTTTGGGTACAACTGGAATTGCTCATACCCGTTGGGCAACGCACGGTGGTGTGACTGAAGCGAATGCGCACCCACACTTTTCAACTGAACGTGTAGCTGTTGTTCACAATGGTATTATTGAAAACTACGTTAACTTAAAAGCACAGTTAAAAGAGCAGGGCTATACCTTTACCAGCGACACCGACACAGAAACTATTGCTCACACCGTACACGAAGAGCTTAAGTCAGGTAAGACTTTACTAGACGCTGTGCAAAGTGCCGTTAAAACCTTCCACGGTGCGTATGGCACCGTCATCATGGATAAAGAAGATCCTAGTCGCGTAGTGGTTGCACGTTCGGGCAGCCCGCTTGTAATTGGTTTGGGCCTTGGCGAGAACTTCATTGCGTCAGATCAAATGGCATTATTGCCAGTGACACGCCGCTTTATCTTTTTAGAAGAAGGCGATGTGGCAGAGATTACTCGTCGCGACGTTAAAATCTTCGATAAAGACGGCAATGCCGTTGAACGCGAAGTGATTGAGTCGAATATCGAGCACGACGCGGGTGACAAAGCGGGTTACCGCCACTACATGCTTAAGGAAATTCACGAGCAGCCAACCGTTGTGCGTAATGCGCTTAAAGATCGTATTGACGAAAACGGACTTACTGCTGACATATTTGGTAAAGGTGCTGACGAGATATTCAAAAAAGTACAGCATGTACAAATTATTGCCTGTGGTACCAGCTACCATGCGGGTATGACGGCGCGCTATTGGCTAGAACAATATGCAAATGTGTCGTGCAACGTAGAAATTGCATCAGAATTCCGTTACCGCAAGTCAGTAGTGCACCCAAACAGCCTGCTTATTACTATCTCTCAATCAGGTGAGACAGCCGATACGTTAGCTGCCCTTCGCTTAGCAAAAGAGCTGGGCTATATGTCTAGTTTGACTATCTGTAACGTTCAGGGTTCGTCATTAGTACGCGAGTCAGACCTTGCATTTATGACCCGCGCTGGCGCGGAAATTGGCGTTGCGTCTACCAAAGCTTTCACTACTCAGCTCACTGCGTTCTTAATGCTTACCCTAGCACTGGGCAAAGAAAACGGCATGACAGACGCTGACAGCAAAGCTATTGTCTCAGCGCTTCATAGTCTACCTGCAAAGCTTGAAGAGACCTTAGCGATAACTGGTGGCATTGAAGATTTAGCTGAAGAATTTGCAGATAAGAACCACAGCTTGTTCCTAGGTCGTGGCGATCAATACCCTATTGCCATGGAAGGAGCGCTTAAGCTTAAAGAGATTTCTTATATTCATGCGGAAGCGTATGCGTCTGGTGAATTGAAACACGGCCCACTTGCGCTTATTGATGACGAAATGCCCGTTATTGTGGTTGCACCGAACAACGAACTCCTCGAGAAGCTAAAGTCGAACGTTGAAGAAGTACGTGCCCGTGGCGGCATCATGTACGTATTTGCGGATAAGGATGCGGCGTTTGAAGGTGATGAAACCATGCGCGTTATCAACGTACCGCACTGCGATGAACCAATCGCACCTATCATTTATACCTTGCCACTACAGCTATTGAGCTACTACGTAGCGCTAATTAAGGGCACCGACGTTGACCAGCCGCGTAACTTGGCGAAGTCGGTTACGGTGGAATAAAGCACACAGCTGAAGCACTTATTCGTGCTCACAAACAAAGCCTGCGACTGACAAAAGCGCAGGCTTTTTTGTTTTCAATAGGCGATTATTGGCTGCTAATTAAGTGGCTTTCCTGCAAGCCCATGCCTCACTATTATTTCGCCTCTCTTTTCACCACTCTCACTTCATCGATAAACCTTCTCCATCCGTCTTACTTTGTCAGGTAAGGCAGTTGTAAAACGAGGAGTAAGGTCATACCTATAAGTCATACCAAGTTTCAACATTGCGAGGCAACATGGCTATCCCATACTCACTGCTAGATTTAGCGCCAATATCTGAAGGGTTTGGCGTAAAAGACGCGTTAAACAATTCGAAGTTAATGGCTGTGGAAGCTGAGCGCTGTGGCTATGAACGTGTATGGTTAGCCGAGCATCACGGCATGCGTGGTGTTGCCAGTTCTGCCACCTCAGTAGTGTTAACGCACATTGCTAACGCTACCTCGACTATTAAAGTGGGTGCTGGCGGTATTATGCTGCCAAACCATGCACCTTTAGTCATTGCTGAGCAGTTTGGCACCTTGGCTGAATTATTTCCCAATCGCATAGAGCTTGGACTTGGCCGTGCCCCAGGCACTGATATGGCAACCGCACGCGCGCTTCGTCGCAATTTACAAAGCGATGTAGACAGTTACCCAGAAGATATTCAGGAACTTCAGCACTACTTGGGTACACCGCAAGACGGGCAGCCGATTGTTGCAGTTCCAGGGGCGAATACCCACGTGCCCTTGTGGTTACTTGGTTCTAGCTTGTACAGTGCACAGGTGGCGGCAAAAATGGGACTGCCATATTCGTTCGCTTCGCATTTTGCGCCTGATGCGCTATTCGATGCGCTTCATGTGTACCGCAATATGTTTAAACCGTCGCCTCAGTTATCAGCGCCAAAAGCGATGGCTGGTGTAATGGTGGTGATTGCCGAAACCGACGAAGAAGCCAAGTATTTGTTCACTTCGGTTCAGCAACAATTTATGAACATGCGACGCGGTCTTAATAGGCCTTTCGCTAAGCCTATGCCTAACTTTGAAGAATATTGTACGGCGACTGACGAAGCAATGTTATCGAATGTATTGAGGTATGCGTTGGTAGGGTCGAAAGAAACGGTGCAAAACAAGCTAGCTCAGTTTGTTGAAGCTACGGGTGTTGATGAAATTATCGTGTCGATGCCGATTTACGATATAGAAGCGCGCTTGTTTAGCGTTAACGCATTTGCGGAAATCGCATCTTAGTTTTTAGACAGCTATTCCCAGTATTGAATATTTGGTTATAACTTCCACTATGAATGACCTTCGAATAACTTTATGATACGTCTATATGTGCGTATTTTCAGTTAGTTGTGTTAGGTTCACAGTCATGACAAAGGTCTGGTTTTCCCTTCTTTTAGCTTTATCTTCTTTGATGTGGGGCACTAGTGCTGCTTTTGCGAAAGAAACCTTGGACCTAATTGTTCTTGAAACACTGCCTGTTCCAATTGTCGCTGATTCGCGGGCCGAGTTCGAAAAGGAACTTGCGCGGATTATGCCCGATCACGAGATTAACGTAACATCGTATAACGCCGAAGGCTCTGAAGTTCGTGCTAAGGAGATACTTACCGAGCTTGCACAAAACCCAGCGCCTGACCTTATTGTATCGGTGGCGACCCTTGCCACCAGAGCGCTGAATACGTCTGAAGCGTTTGTTGATGTACCTAAGCTGTTTATGGCGGTCTCAGCACCGGTTGAAGAAGGAATAGTTTCTGCTATTGGTGCGGTTAGTGAACGCAACATGACGGGCGAGTCACACGTGCTAGACGCAAAGGTAAAGCTAGATATGTTAGAGGGCGTGCTCAGAGCGTCTAAGCCCTCATCGCTTTTTACCATCGGTCTAGTCCATTCTACATACCCATCGTCAAGCAACTTGGTTAATCAACTTCTGGCACTGAATGATGACTACGAGAACATAAATCTTGTTGCTGTTAGTACACCGTATATAGAAGGCGATGATGGACTGGTTGAAATGACTGACAGCATCATCAACAGCTTGCAGCAAAAAACAAACGAGCTGGATGGTTACTGGCTTTCATCTGGGCCGCTCGCGGAATCGAATGGCTTAGTAACAAAGGTAAAAGAAGCTACGGGACTGCTTCCTTTATTTGCAGAAAGCATTTCCTCTGTGAAAGAAGGTGCGCTTCTTGGCGTAGTATCTGAGCCAGCGAGTATTGGCAAATCAGCTGCAAGAAAAGCCAAGCTAATTCTTGAGAAAAAATCGGCGAGGGACATTCCCGTTGATAAAATGGATACGTACACTGTAGCGGTAAATGTGTCTACAGCAATCAAACTGCAGTTACCCATTCCTTCAAATTACTTGAAGCTGTCGAAAAAACATGTGTATCAATAAGGCCTAATTAGAAGTAAGTATGCGGATTAAATCGAAACTGCTGGTTATCTACATTCCAATTTTATTAATTGGTATGGCACTTACAGGGTATTGGGCTTATTTGACGGCGTACGATTCAGTACGCGAAAGAGAATATCAGCTCCTCACTCAGACGCTTACATTAAACGTTTTAGAGATCATTGACGAAAGACGTGAACTGCTTATTGAGTCGGGCCTAGAGAATGTGCCTGTGTTTCGCGAGGCCTATCAAAAGGAAGTGTTTGAAGAGCTAAAGTCGTTGCAGCAAGCCACCGACCGCCACTTTGCGATCAGTGACAAGAGTGCCGATACTGTGGTGTTTAGTACGATGGAGCACACTGTGGTTCCTAATGTCGAAGATGCGACAATCGCAACCATTGCCAGTCGTAAGGTCGCCTTTGGTGAGTCGAATATTAACGATGCTGACGTGTTATTTGCGTGTGCGGAATTTGCGCCATGGAATTGGAAAGTTACCGTATTACAGCCTGCTGACGCACTGCAATCTTTCCTATCTACTATTGCGTGGCTAACGTCATTAGTGACGCTATTTGCTGTCGTTATTGTCAGTTTGCTTATGGGAAGAGTCACACAGGTGTTTGTTGTTTCTCCTATCGAAAAAATAAAATCAGCAGCAAGTCGCATTGCGGTTGACCATAAGAAGGTCAGTATAGACTTACAGCAAAACGACGAGTTAGGTAGTTTAGCGCGAGACGTTGAGGCAATGTCTGGTGAAATAGAGCAATACGTTGCTCAAGCTCAGCAAGCAAACCGCGCAAAAACGGATTTTCTTGCAGTAATGAGTCATGAAATTCGCACCCCACTGAACGGTATTCAGGGATTAGCAACGCTACTTCTTGATACGCAACTGTCGGATAAACAGCATCAGTATGCCAGCGATTTGAAATCATCGGCGTCTATTCTAGCGACCGTTATCAACGATGTTCTGGATCTCTCAAAAATTGAATCAGGTATGTCAGAAGTTGACGTTACAGAGTTCGATCTTGACGCAATGCTGAATGACCTTATTACGCTACTGGGTACCAATGCTAGCGCCAATAGTACGCGTTTGGTTTACAAAAGTAAGAACATGGAATCGGTGGCAGTAACCAGTGATATTACGAAGTTACGCCAGATAATCATTAACTTGGTGAGTAACGCAATTAAGTTTACTCATAAGGGCACGGTGACTATTTCCGCCAAACTCAAACAGCCTTCACAGGATACCGTGAGCGAGAACCATTTGGTAATTGCGGTTAAAGATACCGGTATTGGTATTGAGCCAGACAGACTCGAGCATATTTTTGATAAGTTTACGCAGTCCGATTCATCAATTACGCGTAAATACGGTGGCACTGGGCTAGGTCTTGCTATTGCAAAGCAGCTTGCACAAATATTAGGTGGTGATATTAAGGTGGTGAGCAAAGTCGGTGAAGGTTCATGTTTCACCGTTACCGCCAAGGTGCAGAGTCGTCGCGTGGTGGAGTCGTCGGCCGATTCGGGTTCCGTGCGACAAGCAGAGCGCGCTAGCTTACCAGAAGGTATTAAAGTTCTGTTGGCTGAAGATAATGCCATTAATGCTGTGGTAGCACAGGCACTCTTAGAACAGCTGAAATGTGATGTTGAGCACGTTGATAATGGACTGAAAGCCGCTGCACGAGTAGAAGAGGGCGGTATTGATGTTGTTTTCATGGATGTGCACATGCCAGTGATGGACGGCATTGAAGCGACAAAACGCATTCGAAAGCTTGATGGAGAGCTTAGCAAAACCCCAGTTATAGGACTTACCGCCGAAGCATTCAAAGAGCGGCACGTGTCATTTAAAGAAGCAGGGATGGACGACATCGTTACCAAACCTGTCACCGTTGAGGCACTGCAAGAAAGTTTGTCAAAACTGGCGCTTAATCAGGAAGTCACTGATAATAGTTAAAGTGATGCAGCCTCAGTAATTTGAAGTTGTAAGAGCCCGTGGGTGATTTCACCATGGGCTAATATATAAATGCTTTAACAGTAACTTATTGCTTAAGGTGGCGTGTGCAAATCAATAAACCCCGCGAGCTACTTCGGCTGAGAATTGCGCTGATCATTGGTGCTGTACTTGTGCTTGCCTTTATGGCTGCTGACTTGATGCTACTACCAAGCAGCATGTACGAGCTGTACATATTCGATCGCTTACTTCTTCAATTCCCTATTATACTCGTCGTTGTTGTACTCTCCTTCTGGCGCAGGTTCATTCAGCATCGAGCCTACATTTTCGCAGGGTTACTTATTGCGCTTTCTTACAGCAACTACTGGTTAATATGGGTTTGCTGGGAAGAGCACAGCTTCATTTTCCCCTACGAGGGCACAATTTTATATGCTTTCTTCTGTGTGTTTGCGCTGGGTATTGCCTTTAAATTAGCGCTAGCAGCCAACGTCATCAACATTCTGGGTTTTTTGGGGTTAATGTGGGTTGCGCCGGTTTATGGTGACAGAGTTCCAATTTCAATGGCATTTGTATCTGGGTCTTTGTTTATTTGTGTCTATGCCCGTTATCGGTTAGATCGCAGCGTACGCATGTTAAAAGAAACCAATGACAGGCTACTTAAACTTAGCAAATTTGACCCCTTATCTGATTTATTGAATCGGCGTGCGTTACGAGAGCAGAGTGAAAAACTGTTGGCGTTGAGTAAGCGTCATAAAGTGTCGATGGCTGTGATGATGCTCGACTTAGATGATTTTAAAAAATATAACGACTGTTTTGGTCATCAGCAGGGTGATGAAGCCATAAAAATACAAGCCCGCATTATGAAGCAGGTCTTTAAGCGAGAGACAGACATATTAGGTCGGTACGGTGGCGAAGAGTTTATTGTTGTATTGAGCGACATTCAGAAAGAACAAGTTGAGAAGCACTGTGATGCACTCTTGAATAAGTGGACAGAAGTCGCATTAGAACATGCTCAAGATGCAAAGCATCCTTTAATGAGTTGTTCCATTGGTGTGGTGTTTGCCAAGTCGGCCGAGAACATGTCAATCGATTGCCTTATTGACGAAGCAGATAAAGCACTTTACGAAGCAAAAGAAAAAGGCAAAGCCCAGTTTGTATTAAATCAGGCGCAGTGCTTAGCCTAACACTGCGCTTTTTTTCACGATTGGCTTACAGCTTCACAATCATCTTGCCGGTGTTCTTGCCTTCAAATAACATATTTAGGCCTTTCTCGGCGTTCTCTAAGCCTTCCACAGTGTGTGCACGGTACTTGATTTTACCTTGTTGAACATAAGGCGAAAGCTTTTGCAGTAGTTGTGGGATTTCACCCCAGTGATCAGGCATAGCAAAACCGCGAATGTTAATTCGCTTTTTAATCAGCGGGATCCAGTTCGGGCCCGGTGACGGCTTTTCAGACTGGTAATCGGCAATCATTCCACATACCACAATTCGGCCATGGGCATTCATTCTGTTAAAAATGTGCTGCTGAATAGGACCGCCCGTATTTTCAAAGAAGACGTCTATTTTATTTGGTGTTAGTTCGGCTAACTTTTCTTCTAAATTGTCGGTTTTGTAGTTTATAGCGCCATCAAACCCAAGCTCGTTAACAATCCAATCGGCTTTGTCTTCGCTTCCTACTACGCCAATTACACGCAGCCCGTCTGCTTTAGCAAGCTGACCTACAATTGAGCCTACAGAACCTGCTGCACCCGTAACAATAAGTGTCTCACCTTCTTTGGGCTGGCCAAAATTATATAAACCTGTTGTGGCCGTTAGGCCTGGTAGTGCAAAAACACAAAGGGCCATTTCCTCAGTAATGCCAGGCTGAAGTTTGTTAAAACCAGAACCGTCACTGAGCACATATTCACTCCAGCCAGTCATTCCCATAACTTTGTCGCCTACCGAAAAATTAGGGTTGTTAGACTCAACCACTTCGCCCACACCGCTTGAGCGCATTACATCGCCAAGCTCCACAGGTGGAATATAACTCTCTCTGTCTTCACTCATCCAACCTAACATCGCAGGGTCTAAAGACATGTGAGTTTGCTTTATCAAAATTTGACCGTCTTTAGGCGTGGGAACTTCGAGCTCTTTGCTTTCAAATAAATGTGGCCCAATTTTTCTGTCATGGGGGCGATTAACGAGTGTAATTGCTTTGTATGTTGACATGGTGTCCTCCTGTTACAAGCACAAATGGTCGACGTCTTATCGAATGTAAAAGCGCGTCGCTAAACACGGTTGCATTTGCGCTGTTTAAAATAGGGTGGGGGTTATAGACATAAACACAACCTATAACACAGCCTGTTTATAAATTTGAGTGAAACCTTTTTGCATTTCCAATAGGTGTTAGTGATAGTTAATTAAAATAGTGTTAACAATATTGATATCTTTCGTTAACGCCGTTTTATCAAAGTTGCTTATAAATGCGTCGAAGTTGTAGCTATAATTGTAAAAAATGCGATAAAAGTGCGTAAATGGCGTTTACTTGCATTGAACAAAAGTACTCAGATCCGTAGAATGCCCGATGCAATTTTCCCCTTTTACAATGAGTATCTTATGAAGCAACAGTTTTCTTTACGTGCCTCAGTTTGCTTAGCGCTTGCTACCTTAGCCTCTTCTTCTGCGCTGGCAGCTGGTTTCCAAGTTAATGAACACAGTGCAAACGGTCTAGGCCGTGCCATGGCTGGTCAAGCGGCTAAGCCAGAGAATGCCTCCATTTTAGCAACTAACCCTGCAGCGATTGGTGTATTTAAAGAAGCTGAGTTCAGTGCATCAGTAAGCTTTATCGATCCGAACGTAGATATCGATGGTGTTGTTAGCTATGCGTTAGGCGAAGCCCCAGTTGGCCAACCTATGCCAGCAGCAGAAGACAACATTGCAGATACTGCTTTTGTTCCAGGATTCTTTTATGTAAGCCCAATTAATGAAAAGCTATCTGCTGGTGTAGGTGTATTCACAACCTACGGTCTTCGTTCAGATTACTCTGATGATTTTGGTGCGCTGCATTTTGCTGACACAGCTGAAGTAAAAACGGTTACCCTAAACCCTGCTGTATCTTATAAAGTGAATAAGCAGCTTATGGTAGGTTTTGGTTTAAACATCACTTACGCTGAAGCTGAAATTGGTTCTGGTGTATCAAACACGCTAGCGGGCACTGTTGCAGGCCTAGCGCCAACAGCAGAAGCATTAGGTATTACATTGCCTACGCTTACTCCTGGCAATTCACTGTTTAGCATGGAAGGTGACGATTGGGGCTATGGTTGGAACGCTGGTATTTTCTGGCAACCAACTGATATGACTAATGTTGCGCTTTCATACCGTGCAGAAACGAAACTAGAACTTGAAGGCGCGGTATCTTCAGAGACGCCAGTGTTTCCTATCAACTTAAACCAGCCTGGTAGTCTAGATTTGAACCTTGCTGCGATTACAGAGCTAGCGATTGATCAAAAAATTGACAATCAGTGGTCTGTACAAGCAAGTGTTACTTTCACTGACTGGAGTACGTTTGAGAAGCTTGAAGCTAACCTAGAAGACGGCATCGATTTCCTAATTAAAGAAGAGAATTTCGACGACTCATGGCGTGCAGCGCTTGGTGTAACTTACATCCTAAACGATGAAATTACCCTTCGTGCTGGCTATGCTTATGATGACGGTGTGGTATCGGTAGAAAACCGCTCACTGAGTATCCCAGATACAGACCGTCATTGGTTCTCTGGTGGTATGACTTACACGGTTAGCGAAGATACATCAATAGACGTGGCTTACGTATTCATAGATGGCCGTGAAGCGAATATCGACAAAGATAGAACGATTCTAAGCAATGTTCTTCCTGGTACTGACTTTACCACTAACTTCTCAGGCACACAGTCAGCTACTGCGCACATTCTAAGTGTTCAAATGAACACTCGTTTCTAATTTCAAAGAAGCCAAGTTAAATAAGAAAGGCAGCGTATTTACGCTGCCTTTTTGGTAATGACCTATGCACACTGGTATAACGTCGCATTTTTTATGTGCGATGGGGTTCTTGTGCGCTGTTTAACGACTAAATTTGCGCAAATAAATCTTGAAGACATGTAATTGCTGCGCCGATTTTTGCAGGCATTAGCTCCCTTTTCGGTGTAACCGCATAAACCGTATAATCTGGTAACTCCCAGTCAGTGAAGAGCTGCTTCATTTCACCAAACTTTAATAGATGTCTCACTTCTGGTTCGGGAAGAACCGCATAGCCAACACTATCTTGAGTAAGTTTAATCAATGTCTGCATTGAGTTGACATCAATGCGTTGTGTATCCAATTCATACTCGCCTTCGCTTTCGTGCTTCATGACGTATTCTTCAATATGTCTGTGAGCAATGTATGTATGCGCGTTAAGCGCTTCAGGCGAAGTCAGAGTTTCGTTTGCAAGTGGATGGTCTGCAGAGACACATAAAATGCGCTTCCAGGTCGCGAGTACCAAACTGCTGAAATTTGTATCTGATACTGGGGCGAAGCAAAGAACAAGATCGGCACTGGAAGCGATAATGTCTTTAGGCTCGTCAGTTACGGTTAAAGAAATAGTTATTTTAGGAAATTCTTCACAAAGCTTTTTCAGTGGCTCGCTTAACAGTCCTCCGCCAAAACCCTCCGGCGCGATGATGTTTATTTTACCTGTGGGATCATCCTGCAGACTTTCAATTTTTTGCTGGGCAAGTTCTGCGGTTTGTAGCATTTGCTTACTGGTTTCGTAATAGATGCGCCCTGCTTCCGTTAGGCTCAAACTTCGGGTATTTCGGTTAAAAAGGCTAAGGCCGATATCGTGTTCTAGCTTTCTTAACTGCTGACTAATAGCAGAGACAGTCATGTGCAGCTCTCTCGCAGCTACACTCATGCTACCGCTATCGGTTACTGCAACAAAAACCTGAAGAGAGCGAAGTAATTTAGTATTCATGGCGCTTAGTTAATCCTTTTTATTGGCCGCAGTATTTTGACTGTTCATTTGTAGCAAATTAACGACGGAAATAGTCGAATTCTACCGTATTTTAACGTTGATGAACGCTTTTGAAGCAGGTCTTTACGCAATGCTTACATTGGAAAGTTATGCATTCTCTTCGCATTTGTAGCTAAAAGTAATTTTGGAGCTCGCCTTGTTTTAAAGATGTTTTCTTTATGTTTTTAAATGGTAAATTATTGAAATCCAGCGTTTCTTTGCCCGATTAAAGTGCTAGTTTAACTATTCACTAACTATGCAGCTGAGAATCGCGAATGAAACAGTTTACTTTGATGATTATTGTTCTGCTCTCCACCTCGTGGATGGGCGGTTGTACTTCTACTAAAACGTCCGATGGCGCTTCATACGGGCCCGCCGCGTTCTCACAGCCTGCGTTTACTGCTGTTACCGTAGCCTACGCACCCGAAATGCAGGGTATCCTTAATCGTATTGAGCAAGATCCCAATGCATCCATTCACACAACCACAACCATCAAAGGCGTTACGTATCGCATAGGTACCTATCACGACGAGCCAATATTAATATTCGCTACTGGAATGAGCATTGCAAACGCTGCTATGACTATGCAGATGGCGTTGGATTACTTTCCGGTTAAGCAAGTGGTTTACATGGGGATTGCGGGAGCGGTTAACCCAAAATGGCAACCGGGTGACGTCATTGTTCCGGCGCGTTGGTACTACCATGATGAGAGTGTCTACACCAATGAAGATCCGAATGCTCCGGGGGAATACATACTGCCTGAATATTATGCAAAGTTCATTGAAGAGCAAGATGAACGCCGCGCTAAAGATCCTCACACACCAAAATATAAGCCCTTTCACTTCATTCATCCTGACGAAGTGCTTATTGTGAAAGAGGGGATGGATAAACCACAAGATACCGCCTATTTCAGCGCGACACCGCGTCTTTTAACTGCGGCGAAACAAGCCATGAGCACTATGCCAACGCAGCGCGTGCTTGGTGAGCGGGATGCCGAGCTCTTTGTAGGCGGAAATGGTATTACCGGGTCTGTCTTTATGGATAACCGCGAGTATCGAAAGTGGACAAGAGACGTGTTCAATGCCGAAGTAACTGAGATGGAGTCAGCCGCAATAGGTCAAGTATGTACCGTTAACGACGTTGACTGGATTATTGTTCGAGCTATTAGTGATTTGGCTGGCGGTCAAGAAGGCGTTAACGTAGAGAACAAGTACGACCAAGAAGTGTCGCGAATCGGCGCTAACGTTCTGTTTTCTGTATTAGATACACTCGCTGAGGACGAGTAGTCGATAGTATGGCAAACATTGAGGCAACGTTGCTTCTTTGCATATGAATGTTAGTTTCAAAACTAAGCCAATCGCGACACCCTAAAAATAAGTAGGCGGATAGAGAAGGTAAACATTACGCTCTATCCGCCTTTTTGGTGTGTCGCTGATGGGATCAATTGAACGCCAGCGAGCAAGCCGTTGTCGATACGTGGTTAGCGGATGGTTCTGACCATATTTATGGTATTTGTCGCAAGTTTTACTTCAACCAGAAAAACAATGAGCGCACTGATTAGAAACATCATAGCCAGTATGAATAGTACGATGACTGGTGTTTTTAAATCGACAACCCATAGAGACCCAGAAAACAGCGCCATAATGACGGTACACACCATCAGTCCAGCGGCGACACACAGCCCAATCGCCCAGTTAATCACTTTTACTCTGCGCCATAGCACCTTAATTTCTTTTTTTGAGCGATCGACAATATGCGGGTCTGATAGAGTATGAATCTGTCTTTCCGCCACCCTCACCCTGTCTGATATTCGGCCCAGCCGAGACGACATAACATTGAGGAAGCCCGCAATACCGGTAAGTAAAAATACGGGGGCAACAGCGAATTCGATAAGCTGTGAAAGACTAGGAATAAGTGTGTCCAATGGTTCCTCCAGCGAACAAAGTTTGGTGTTCTTACTTCAGGCAAAGAGTGATTAACCCATTGCTGCAATCTACTAACGTACTGCCAGTCTATATGCGTTAGATACACGTAAATTAGTATTAATGTATAAAACTAAGACTTGTGTTGTGACAGTAAAGTCTGCGAACTGCAAAGTCTACGCCAACGCTTAAATCAGAGATATGACGTAATGGTCAAAATGCCGCAACAGTTTAGCGAGTTTTAACCCATTCTTGCCTAAATTAACGATACACTAGCATCAGTTGCTAAAAAAACATTTTGTCATCATAAGGATAGATAATGCGCTTTGCCCCAAGCTTTCCTCTGTCGTTGCTAGCTGTGTCTCTGCTATCGCATGCAGCCATCGCTCAACAAACCAATGAAATAGAAAGAATTGAAACCACGTCTTCTCGTATACAGGGAAATATGAATGCTTCCGGTTATGCAGTGTCGTCTATTTCAGAAGAAACGCTTTCGCTGCTTTCATTTCAACATATCCAAGAGTCGCTGAATTACATTGGGGGGGCCGGCGTACAGCGGGGCAATGGGCAAGAGTATTTACCTGCCCTTCGTTCGCCAGTGTTAACCGGCGCTGGAGCGTGCGGCGGAATTTTAGCAGCAGAAGATGGTATTGCGTTGCGCGCAGCAGGTTTTTGCAATATTAACGAGCTGTTTGAAGCACACGGTGAAATTGCACAGCGTATTGACGTGATAAAAGGCCCTGCGTCAGCGCTTTATGGCTCTAATGCGATACATGGTGTGATTAATGTGATTACCCCTGACACAACCCAAGGCGACGGAGAGCTTAGCGTTGATTACGGGTCTTATGGGTTTCATCGCGTAAAGCTTAAAGAAGGGAAAGACTTTGGTCGCAGCGGCGTGGGTATTGCTGCCAGTGTTACCAGAGATACAGGATATCGAAATGAAGAGGGCGTTGACCAAGAGAAAGTCTCGCTTCGCCACAGGCTAGAGTGGGGCAGCACGGTTATCACGAGCGGCCTTACCTATACCCATCTGGACCAAGAAACTGCCGGCTACATCGAAGGGTTTGAAAGCTACAAAAATACACAAATAGCCAAAAGCAACCCAAACCCCGAAGCGTTTCGAAAAGCAGAAAGTTTTAGGCTATGGAGCAAGTTCGATACAAGCTTTAGCGGTGGTCATGCACTGTCGATTACACCTTACTTACGCAACCAGGACATGCGTTTTAGAATGCATTTTCTTCCAGGCAAACCCCTTGAAACGAATGCCCAAAAAGGCGTGGGTGTGCTTTCTCAGTTCCATTACGTCATTAATGACAGCCTAAGTGCAGATATAGGATTAGACGTAGAATACACAGAAGGTGAATTAACCCAGTCACAAGACAGCGCCACAGAAGGGTCAGCCTTTTTGGTTGAAACCATTCCTGCAGGTAAACACTATGATTATGATGTAGATGCCACGCTATTTGCGCCTTTCTTTACCTTTAATTGGCAAGCTGAGCGTTGGGCTATTTCTGTCGGCGGGCGCTTTGAGTCTATGCAATACGACTACACCAACAATATGAATGTTGGTCGTGTACGCGAAGATGGCACACAGTGCGGTTTTGGCGGCTGCAGATATTCCAGACCAGCAGACAGCGAAAATGATTTTGATAACTTTAGTCCGAAGCTTTCACTTCGTTATCAACTTAATCCTCAAACACAGTTATTTGGCGGCATCGCAAGAGGCTATCGCGCGCCTCAGGCAACAGAGCTGTATCGTTTGCAGCGTGCACAGACTGTTACTGATCTTGACTCGGTAACGGCCGATAATATCGAGATGGGCGTTACAGGTACACTATTTGACGGCAGCTATACGCTTAGCCTTTACAGCCTACAAAAAGATAATGTGATTTACCGCGACAGCGACTTTTTCAACGTAAGCAACGGCGAAACGTGGCATAGAGGCGTAGAGCTTACTTTTGACCAACCGTTAAGCGATATACTGCGCTTAGATTTTGCTGGTACATACGCAAGGCATACCTACGAGCACAGTCAGCTCTCAGGTGAACAAGACATTAAAGGTAATGATATTGATACTGCGCCAAAGCTTCAGTTTAACGCTCGTTTAAGCTTTGAGATGTCGAGCAAGGTACAAACGCAGCTAGAGTGGCAGCATGTTTCGAGCTATTTCACCGACGCTGAAAATCTCAACGAGTACGAGGGGCATGACTTGGTACATGCGCGTGTACGCTACAGCGTGAACGAAGACGTTACATTGTATGTGCGGGTTAACAACGTATTTGATACGGACTACGCTGAACGCGCCGATTTTACTAGCTTCACAGGCCCTCGATATTTTCCTGGGCGGCCTCGAAACTTCATGATAACGGCATCGTTCACGTTATAGATTCAAATAAGCAACCGTAATAGATAATTATTAATCTTGAAAATACAGACTATTGCCGTGATTTGCTTGTACCCCAGCGGCATCAGGCGTAGTCTGTAGGCATCAGCATGGGTCTCAGTCACGCCATGTATAGCGCTTGGAAAGGTCAGGCGACATACGTGGAATGATTGTTAATAGGTATACCCATGCAAAAAATAGTAATTGTTGGTGGCGGTGCTGGTGGTCTTGAATTAGCCAGTCGCTTAAGCCGCACCCTCGGGAGAAAGAAACAAGCCGAAATTACCCTCGTCGACCGCAGTCGAACCCATATCTGGAAGCCGCTATTACACGAAGTGGCCGCCGGTGTAATTGATAAGCATTCAGACGGTGTGGACTACGCCATCCACGCTGCAGCTCACCACTACCGCTTTCAATTAGGTGAAATGTGCTCGCTTAACGCGCAAGCGCAAACCATAACTTTGTCGCCTTTAATTGACGAAGAAGGGACTCAGGTTTTGCCTGAACGCGAGATTCATTATGACCAGTTAGTGCTGGCGGTTGGCAGCGTGAGTAACGACTTTGGCACACCTGGCGTTGCTGAGCATTGCTACTTTCTTGACTCGTTAAAGCAAGCTGAACGTTTTCACAGAGCGCTTCTTAATCAACTAATCCGCATCAATCAGCAAGAAGATAAAGACGCCAGAATTGATGTCGCTATTGTCGGGGCAGGAGCAACAGGTACTGAGCTAGCCGCTCAACTTCACCATGTGGCGAATTTGTCCAAGGCGTACGGAATGCCAGACATGTCAGCTTCTCGTCTTAAGATTACGATCGTAGAAGCGGGAGAGCGTATATTGCCTGCGCTACCTGAGCGTATAGCAAACTCTGCAAGAAAAGCGCTGCATAAGTTGGGCGTAGATATTAAAGAGCAAACCATGGTGGCAGAAGCCGACGCGAAAGGGCTGATCACAAAAGACGGTGGTCGGATTGACGCTGATTTAATGGTGTGGGCTGCGGGGGTGAAAGCACCGGACTTCATAACAAAGCTTGCGCTTTTTGAAACGAACAGAGCCAATCAAATTCTTGTTGATAAGCAGCTTCGCAGTTCATCTCATAAGAATATTTGGGTGCTAGGCGATTGCTGCGGTTTCCAGCAGGAAAATGGGAAGTGGGTGCCGCCTCGAGCGCAGTCTGCCCACCAAATGGCGGATATTGTTGCGCATAATATAACGTCGTTATTTAATCAAAAAGACACGAAAGATTTTACTTACAAGGACTATGGATCCTTGGTTCACTTAAGTAAATACAGCACTGTTGGAAGCTTAATGGGCTCACTGTCAAACAGCAGTATGTTCATTGAAGGGCGTCTAGCTAAGTTGGTTTACGTTTCTTTGTATAATATGCACCAGTTTGCAGTACACGGAAAAATTAAAGGTGCTCTAAAGCTCCTTGTGAAGAAGTTAAGTCAGGCCATCAGCCCTAAGCTGAAGCTTCACTAACCACATGTAAAAAAAGCCCCATGTTTGGGGCTTTCTTAAATCATAAATTTAGTTCGCTGGGACTAAATGTAAATAGCTATTGTTTCACGCCTTCAACGTGAAGCTCTAATTCTACCGTTTGCGACGCTGGGCCTAAATCATAGTCGATGCCATAATCTTTAAGTGCAATCGTCGTTGTGCCCATAAAGCCTGCACGATAGCCGCCCCATGGGTCTTTGCCTTCGCCAATCTTTTTGGCTTCAATTGTAATAGGCTTTGTTACACCATGAAGCGTGAAGTCACCCATTACATCCATCATGCCATTGCCTTTATCGACAATTTTTGTGCTGACAAACTTCGCCTCTGGAAAGTCGTCAACGTTTAAGAAATCGTCGCTCTTAAGGTGCTTGTCACGCTCTGCGTGGTTTGAGTCGATACTGTCGGTATCGATAGTCACCATAATTTTTGCTGCACTAGGTGCTGCGTCGTCGTAACTAAAAGTACCTTTAAAATCGTTGAAGCGACCAGTAAGCCACGAGTAGCCCAAGTGTTGAATTTTAAAGTTGATAGACGCGTGGGCGCCTTTGCTATCAATCACATAATCTGCGGCGTTAGCGGTGCTTAAAGACAGCGCAGCGGCCAAGGCAAGTGTTAACTTCTTCATCATTTCTCCTTTTTCCTCAATATCATCGAAGCCGTAACATCTGCTTCAGTGTGTCATAGTTACTAATAAAGTGGTGTTTCAGCGCAGCCAGCGCGTGAATGATCGCCAATACAATCACTGACCACGCAATATAAAAATGGGCCTCTCCTGCAATGTCTTCTTGATTTTCAAAGAATTCGCCCATTGCAGGTACAGAAAACCAATTAAATACGTCGATGCTTCTTCCATCGGCCGTTGAAATTAAATAGCCGCTCGCGAATAGCATGATAATCAAGGTGTACAGAAGCCCATGACCTATGCGACTTAACCTTTTTTCTAACGGGGTGCCATGTGACGGCGGCCGTGAAGTAACAACGCGCGTGACTAAGCGAATAACAGTGATGGCAAGCAAAATTAATCCAACACTCTTGTGCCAATGCGGTGCCGTCTTATACCAGTCGCTGTAATATGTGAGGTCGACCATCCACAGCCCTGAAGCAAACATGCCGACAATGGCAATGGCAGATATCCAATGCAAAATAACTATAGGTCTGGACCATCTTGATTTCATATCACTTCCGTTATTACTTACTTGCAATCAGGTTGTTTAGACCTTCAGTTAATGCGTTATCTCAAACGCTAAATGACCGCTGAAAAAACACCTCATGCATCAATTGAATCTAGTGTATTTCTAATTACGTTGGCTAAACATCACATTTAATGGGAGTGTTCGTTCTTGTTTTTAGAACGAATGTACAGCAAACAACCCACCAAACCTGAGTCGCGACACGATTAGTTTTCGAAGACGCGTCGTTTAATGGTCGATAAAATGCGCTAAACACCTCTATTAAACGCGCTAAATACTCTTATAGTTTAAATAGGCAGTAACAAAAGTGGCTGCTTTGCTTCAATGTTGTTTAGTTCAGTAGAGGTTGTACGCTTTGCGCGTTTCGTACGTTTTGTTGGCCGTTATTCTGCCAGCGTTATTTTCATCACTAGTATCCGTCTCCGTATTGGGAGAGGGAAGAAGTGTGCAAAATATTGCGGGGCAGTCGAACAGTGCAAATACGCTCTCAACCCTCATTAGCGAATGGGAAAGCTCCGCTTTTGAAGTATCTGACGACGACATTGATGATGGCATTTCGTTTGTCGACATCACCAGCGGCTTGGAAAAATACCGGTTTTCGGCTGGAAAAACGATTGATGCAAAAGCCTTTACTAGGCAGCGCGATAACATCATTCGAGGGCCACCTTCTTTCACTTAATCATTAAAAAACTGAATTTTTTATTTTTGATTAGGAGAAAGGTATGCACGCCTTAAATCTATATAAAACCGAAGCTATCGATACATTGGCATGGCCGGTTGTTGAAAACACTATTACTGTAAAATCATCTGCTATGGCGGTCTTCACTGACTTTAAGCAGCACTTACCACACGTTATTGATGCTCGAACTCCAGCAACGAAAATAGAGTCGATTATGCGTCAGTCTCATGTGCGTATGATGCTGGTGGTAAACAGTGAGAACCGTTTCATTGGTATTGTGACCAGTCACGATGTCGGTGAACAGCAAATCATTCAGCGTGTGAGCGAGCTTAAGATTAAGCGAGAAGAGCTCACTGTTCATGATTTCATGCGTCCTAAAACCTCGCTCATGTCGTTTGATTTCAGTGAGCTAATACGTTCATCAGTGGGCGACGTGATAGAAACACTCAAAGACTACGGGCAGCACCATTGCCTTGTCATGGACAGAGACAGCCATGAAATTCGTGGCGTAATCAGCGTGAGTGACATTGCTAGAGAGCTGCGTTTGCCGCTTGATATACAGGGCCGCCCTACGTTTGCTGAGCTGATCAACATTCTTGCCGCTTAATTTTCAATTTTCTCAATACTGAACCATACTTTGACTACGTGTTGTTTCAAAACAACTCGTAGTCAAAGGCATATATCGCCTTAACGGTATTTGCTAGCTTAATATTTTATCGAAGTAGTTAGGTGGTTATATGCAGTATGCTCATGGTGAATTTATTATTACACGCTGTGGTGATGCGGTGCTAACGCAAGCTTATGGGCCGTGGAACAGAGAGTGTGTAAATAGCTTTGCCAGTGAGTATCGCACGCTTTCCGAGTGCTTACATGGGAAAGCTTGGTGCGATATTGTTAGTGTTGTTGGCGAATCACTACTCATTCCTGATGCTGAAGCGCTGCTTCACGAACGTGTGGCTTCGGTAAATCCCATAGGGCTCACTCATGTGGCATTAGTGATGGGAGAGTCAAGCGTTCGAGCAACCACGCAGGCGCAACTTAAACGCGTGTATCGCGATACCAATATTGATTATATTTTTGTGGATTCCATAGAAGATGCTGTTGATTGGTTGTCTTCAAAAGGATTTTCCGTCGATAAAGATGGCATCGATTTGCATCGTGAGAAAGTAGCAATGAAGCTGTAGATAAAACTTGGTACGCATTTCGCAATGTTTCATAACATCTGTATAACATTGTTCGATGAAACGAGGCGATATTATGAATAGATCACTATTTCCTACCAGCGTTGTTACGAAAGCCTTCACTTGGGCATACCAGGAACTCGGTTTAAATATCAAGCAAGCTTCTGAAATATTGGGTATTTCTCCATCTTCTTTGGCGCAGACTACGCTACTTGGGTTTGAGAGTGGCACATCAGAGTACAGAAAGCAGCTCGCTTTTATTCGTATGTATCATTTACTCATTTCATTGTCAGATGGGGACAGTGAGCAAATGAAGGCGTGGTTTAGCAGTTACAATATAACGCTGGGCGCGACCCCTTTTGAAATGTGCAAAGCGTATGACGGCATTGAGAGAGTCGCCGATCAGCTTCGCAAACTGAAGCAGTCGACTTGTGGTCGAGAGCGCACACTCGCCGTTGTTGAGTTTTCTCATAAAGAGCACGTTGAAAAGACAGGTGCAAGGCTTCACTAAGCCACTTACTTAAGCGCTTTCGTCAATCGATATTATAAAGTCTGCGCACGCTTGCACCTGAGTAACGGGGATCATGTGGCCAGCGCCAGAAATAATTTTGTGTACCGCACTTCCTATTGCCTTTGTTACCGCGGTGATGTGCTCGTCGGGCCTCAAGATAGTATCTTTTTCACCATACAATACCCCAACAGGGCATTGAATATCTTCATAACGAGTTTGCTGACGGTGCAGACTGCCCTGCGCAGATACTGTATCTCTGCTACCTTCATAAAAGCTTCGAGAGTGAAGCGCTAATAAACCACCGCCTTCAGTTGAAAAGGACGGGGGGACAGGTTCGGGGTGAAAAATTTGTGCGACTTGTTTTCGACCTAACTTTGCACGCAGTGGACTGGCAATGGTTTTTGCAACACTGCTGCGTACCCATTCATTGGGTATGTAAAGCACCGAAAGAGGCCCGGCACCACCTTTTAGTGGTGTAGTTAACGGGCATAGAAGCGAAACCGATTTTATTTTGTCAGGTGCATCGATTGCCATCCTCAGTGCAATTCCTCCTCCCATTGAATGCCCAGCGATGCTCGCACTACCTATTCCCTCTTTTTGCATCCACTCGAGTATCATTTTACTTTGCTGTTCGAAGCTGGCGGATGTGCTTTTATAGCGGCTCGAAAATCCGCTGCCTGGACGATCAATGGTATAGACCGTGTAGCGGGAAGCGAGGGTTTTTGCTAATTCGCTAAAATTGTTACTATTGCCAAGTAAACCATGAATCAGCACAAGCGCCGGACCGTTTCCTTGCTTTTGCCAGTGAATAATTCCACCATCAACAGGCGTAAGTTTTCCTGATGGTGTGAATGAAGCTTCGATATTGCTGTCCATTTTGGCGGTAAACCAAATAAGCGCTACAACGATACAAATAATGATGAGCAATGCGATGATCATGTTTTATGTCCAAAATAAGGATAAAAAACAACCTATCGGTTAACGCAAAAATGGTCAAGTAAGCAGTAGTGATAGTGACCTATAGATGTAGAGCCGCTAGTGCTGCAACGTTAACGTGGTTACGCCATGACGTATTAGGATTTGAGATGGAATTAATAATAACCCCTTCTATCGCGATAGATGAAAGCGAAGCTGAATTGCAAGCTATTCGAGCACAAGGTAGCGGTGGGCAGAATGTGAACAAAGTAAGTAGCGCCATACATTTACGCTTCGACATAAATGGATCATCGCTGCCTGAAAAGCTACTTCAGCTTAAAGATAGTCGCGTAACCAACGACGGTGTTTTTGTGCTTAAAGCGCAAAATTATCGAACGCAAGAACAAAACAGAGAAGATGCGCTAGCGCGACTTGTTGCGTGGATAAAGGCTGCGACAATTGAACAAAAACCGCGCATAAAAACAAAGGTGAGCCGTGCGGCAAAAGCACGTCGTGTAGATGTAAAAAAACAACAAGGTGCTAAAAAATCTATGCGTAAGAAAGTGGAATTTTAAACAAAACTAATCTAAAGTATAAAGCCTTATAGATGTCATTTCGCAAGACAACGGAAAATTCTTACAATAATAAATGAATGTGTCTTGTGCTTATGCTAATTATTGGAACTTAGGGAAGCATACAAAGTGACGCGTTCGAACGTTATTCCTATGGTGTTATTTGCAGCCATAGTGGTTTCGCTTGGGATTAATACACCGCAAGCCGCAAACGAGATTATTGCTCGTTTGTTCAACAAATCTATTTCTAATACTGAACTACAGCCTTCACAGGCTGATGTTGACCGTTTTCAGTCTATTTTAACTGACAAGTCTGAGAAAGAAGTACGAGCTATTTTAGCTCAGCGTGCACTTGGTAATAAAATTACCGAGTCTGTTCTTTCAGATTTTGCCGATAAAAATGCGATAGAGCCAAATGAAAGCGAAATTCAATCTGCGTATTCTGTAATAAAATTATGGACCGTTGATTTGGACAGCGATGGCGCCTATCAAGATGAAGAGCTAGAGCGTTATCGTTTGGCAATGGCGGAAGGCATGGCAAAAAGCTGGAAAGTATCGAAAGCCCTTTACGAAGCGTACGGCGGAGATGTGGTTTTTCAACAGGATAACCCGTTAACACCAGTAGGAGCTTATCAAAAACTGTTTGAACAGTATCGCGAAAAGGGTGAGTTTGTTATTTACGACCCTGCTTTCAAAGCTGCGTTTTGGAGTTCAGTTAAAATGAAATATGCCAAAACTTACGACCCAGATAATATAGATTTTTCACTTCCCTGGTGGGAAAAGAGCATGACTGCTTCAGAAAAATAGTTCGAAAAGCCCTGTTTTTACAGGGCTTTTTTAATTCTTTTAAAAAAATCAAACTCAGTGCGGAATAAAAACTTTTCTTCAATCGTTATCTCAGTGTCCTTTATGAAAAACGGAGATAAACGGATGAAAAAGTTAAATACTGCAATTGCACTGGCTTTAGGTATCGCGTCAACGTCTGTGTTGGCTCAAGAAACCACGTTCTCTGCTAACACATCAGCTAATGCGTCGACTTCGGCATCGCTTTCACTAACAAGCGGTGCAACTACACAGTCTGCAAATCAGGTTAATACGCAGACTTCTGCCGAAGGCGAAGCATCTACGCAGAGCCAAATGTCCACCGAGACCTCAGCCGATACCGGTGAACAATTATCCGCAAACCAAACAAGCAACGATCTATCTGCCGGTCAGGGAGTGAGTCAAGTTTCTGCAACATCAGATATGGCGAACTCGATAACTTCGCCAGTGGCAGGCGCACTGGCAAGTAGTGTGTCTGGGTCATTATCTGTACTGTCATCAGCGTCTGGAAATGCAGAACAAGTCGATGGAGCAGAAAGTGAAGCAGAAAGTACAGCGCAGACAGCGCCAAGCTTGGCATTGAACCAAATCGGTTCACTAACAAACAATGGTGCGGAAAATACCCCAGGAGGTTCGCTAGCTGGCAGTGTAAGTGGTGCACTAAACAATACTGCAGAAACAGCAGCAGGTAGTACCTTATCGAACACGGCTGCAGGCACCATCGAAAGTGCGGTAAACGGCGGCGTAGCCAATACAGCAGCCAGCACCGTAGCAAGCTCAGTGACCAGTTCTGTAACCGGAACGGTTGGCACCGCTGTCGAAGGAACAATTATTGACACGGTAGGAAATACGGTAGAAGGCACGGTAGAAAGCACGGTAGAAGGCACGGTAGCAAGTACGGTGGATAGCTCTGTAGAAGGCGCAGTTTCAAATACAGTCGAGCAAACTGTGTCAGCAACAGTCGCAAATACGGTAGGAAATACGGTAGAAGGCACGGTAGCAAATACGGTGGATAGCACCGTAGCAAGCACGGTAAATAATACAGTGGCGAGTTCGGTTGAAAGCGCCGTAACAAGCACTGTAAACGACAACGTAGCTTCAAGTATTTCAGGTGCGCTTGGCCTTTAATATAAAGGCCTAAAACCACTAGGTGGGCGTAGAGCAACTTTGAGCTAGCACGTTAAATAGCCACCTTAAAGTCTGAGTGCGGCTTGTCTAAATAGAAAGGCAAGCCGCTATTTAAGGTCTAGGCTGCAGGTGCGAATACACTGCCTCGCTATCGTGCATTCCTTAAAGCGAGCACCTCAAGTCAAATCTCACGTCTCTCCTTAAAAACAGCAATCGCTAAGTTTCACTTTCTCTGTGGTAGGTAACAACAATGAATACGCAAATACTTCAACACTCATCAACAACAAACAACCTTATTCGTGGCGGCCGCAAATGCCTATCGCTGTCCGTGGCAGCTGTTTTACTCGGTAGTAGCGCTGCTTATGCGGGCTCTGACAGTCACTCGCACAATGATGAAGATGCGAATCATACAAACGCAAAACACCAAACGATTTCATTCTCAGGGTCTGGCTATCTAGGGTACCGCTCTGATAGCAATGTGAGCGTTAGCGAGCTCGATACGAATTCAGATGTGGCCGACGGCGCGGTACAGTCAGAAGCTCAGCTAAGGGTGCTGGTGAAGCCCACAGCGAAATGGGAAAATGTACTGTCGGTAAGTCAGGCGAATACCAACTATCAAACGCTAAGCGAGTTCGATCTTGGCCTTACCACACTGTCCGCTAGCACCAGCTATGCGTTTGACTTCGCCAAACTAGGAGCGCACTACTATCACGCTAGCGCTGAGCTAGACGGGCGTGACTTCCTCACCTATCAACAATCTGGATTATCTGTCGGAAAATTGTTGGGGCAGCGCACTTACTTGCGTGTTAGTAGCGACCTTATCGATAAAACAATTCGAGAACACGCCTGAAGGTGCGCCAATTCGAGATAGTGAAGCAGCTGCTGTGCGCAGTGACCTATTTTACTTCTTCGAAGGTGAAGACTTCTTCCAAATCGCACTTAAGTATCAAAATGAAAATGCCCAAAATAATGTGTTCGATTACACCGGTATTGGGATGGATCTAGCGTACACCTATCCTCTAGCGGTGTTTAGTAAACCCTTGAAGCTTACGGTTGCCTATCAATTAGATGTAAGAGATTACGCCTCAGAACAAGATGGAGGTATAGGCAGGGAAGACGACAGACACGTTGTTGAGATGAGTGCCGATTACGCCATTCACAACAATGTTGATATTAAACTGTCAACGCAATATGGAGACTTTGCTTCTAGTGTCGATGGCGCAAATTACCAAGAAACCATTGCTGAGTTAGGCATTAACGTTCATTTTTAGTGGGCGTTAATATAAGTTCTATAATGAACAGCACGCTTAATTTAAGGCAGCACACCAAAACCGAATACGCTGTCTCGTCCGGGAGCCCCTGCATCTAAAGCTAGCTGCTGAAGTTTCAACAAGGCAGCGTTCCTTTCTTGTTTTTCGCGCAAAAAGCATGCATACAAAGCGGTGGCGCGCGGTGAAGCCATAGAGGTTCCCGTTTGCCTGATCGTTTTTCCATTAGGATGTGCGGCATCTACCGACACGCCAAACGCAGCAAAATCGACGTAATCCCTTTGGTTTGCCCACCTATAAATTACATTAGATTTATCAACGGCCGTAATGCCTAATGTTTCTGTATAAGCCGCGGGGTACAAGGGTAAAGAGGCTGGTCCCTCGTTGCCCACCGCTGCAATGATTTGAATACCGCTCTTATCCAATTGATTTATGACCCGCGCTAAAATAGGGTTGTCGGGACCTGCAAGACTCATGTTTATGGCGTCTACCTGCTGTGATGCAAGATAGTTTAAACCTTCAATTAACGACATTAGCGTAGCGCCTTGGCTAACGCTATTACGCGAATAAAACACACTGGCGTTAAATACCTGGCTAGACTTAGGCAACGACGCCGCCAATAGGCTGGCTACTGCGGTACCGTGGTCTGACGAAAAGGCAACGTCAGTTTCGCTGCCCGCATTGCCATCTTGCTCCTGATTTCGATCTTGATTATGACCGACAATAAAAGACGCTTGCGTTAAATTAACGTGTGAGAGCAGTGGGTGATTGGACGCTACATGAGTATCAACCATTCCAATGCGCAGGGGGGTTGGACAGGTTTCCAGCTTTTCACTGCTTATCTCTTGAAAAGACCCGTTCGAAGTGGGCTTGGTCTGTGATAAATAAATATGATTTCGACCAATTTGAGACTGCAAATCATGGGGCAAACTGTTGCGAATAGACGACACATCATCCTCATCTCCTGTGACTTTAACTTTAAAAAGCCACTGAGAGAGCGCGGGCAAAAACTGAGCTTTTTGTATTTCAATATTGGCACCTTGAAAATGTACTTTGTCGGCTTCTTCCCCTAGGAATAGCCACTCCTTTTCGACAGCCAGAAAGCCATTTTCAACCACTTGGCCTGAAGTCGATAAAATAGTGGTTGCTGCAGGAGCGATAAATTGGGGGGCAGGAATGTCGCCTAGTACGCCCGACGCCACTGTTGATAAGTCTCTGGCGCCTTCGATAGATGATTGCGCTTTTCGTCTTGCTTCCTCGCGAATGGCGTTTAGGTCGGAGGAGGTTCTATCAATTATCGGACGCACAGGAGACACCACTTGATTCAATGTTCCTGCTAGTTGGGCTTGTGATATTGGTGCCGCAATCAAACTCAAAATCGCCACAATGAGTGTGTACTTCATTTTACTACCTTTACGTTAACGTTGGGGCAGATCGGTGCCTAAAGAAGGAATGGCATAAATTGTGCCATAGCCTCTATTAGAAGCCTGTGGTCCATTGTGCACAAACGTTGTTCTAAATGTGCGTTAAAGGCGAACAGGCATTTACCACTACCTTACAGTGTAGTGACGATTAGACAGAAGAAAAATTCCAATGCGACCCTTTAGACTGTTAAACATTCGCCTTGTCTAGATGGCTCATAGACCGCTGCAATACAGTGCAGTAAAAAATAGGTCTTAGTACGTGGAATAAAAACAAGAGTGGCTCGTTAACAGGGTAGAGATAACGGGAAACCTTACAAAGGTACATGAAAATGAAAGATGAGTTGACTGAACTCGTCCCGTCATTGCGAAAGTTTGCATATTCGTTGACGGGTAACATGCATGATGCTGATGATTTACTTCAGAACACGCTTGAACGGCTATTGAGTAAACCGCTTCCTGAGCAAGTTACATTAATGGCTTGGGCATTTAGAGTGTGCCGCAACTGTTGGATAGACGAATACAGAGCGAAGAAAGTTAGAACCAATGCGACTGATGCCCTTTCCTATGAAGCGCAATCGGCGAATAGCTGCAATGACATAGATGACGCTATAACGCAGACAATTACGCTCAAACAAGTCTCAAGCGCTATGGATGAGTTACCCTGTGAGCAAAGAGAAACCCTTTCTTTGGTTGCTGTACAAGGGATGAGTTACGCGGATGCTTCTGAAGTGTTGCAGGTACCGACGGGCACCATTATGAGCCGTCTTGCTAGAGCGAGAGCAAAAATATCAAACTTACTAAATGGTCAAAACGAGGTGCTATCGTGATCTTAACTGACGAAAAACTCTCAGCATTTTTAGATGGAGAGTTAGATACCGCTGAGATGGATCTGGTTCGTGAAGCGATAGCGCACGATGTTACCGTTTCTGACCGACTCGCCGCACTTGCAGAAGTGGATAGAGTTGTGAAGGTGGCTGCTGAAAAAGCGACAGCAGTGGCGCTGCCCAAAGAAATCGTGGCCCTTTTGAGTGATGAAAAACCGTTAAGCCAGGCAAGCGGCGTACAGGCATCTGATGCAAGCTTAGCCAGCGCAAGCGCTGCAAATCAAAGCTCTGCGGAAAACGTTAAGCCGTTTCCAAATAAAGTGAATTCAACTAATAGTGCGCCACATAAACAAACGAAGTGGAAGGGGCCTTTTGCAATAGCTGCGAGTGTGGCGGTATTAGCGGGCTTAGTGTTCTTTAATCAACAGGGCGCTGAAACAACGCAGCCTTCTCATTGGGCGAGAGTATCATCGGTACTCGACAGTAACCTAACTGGCGAAGCAACAACCTTTGATTCAGGCGTGACGGTTACGCCACAGTTGTCTTTCGTAAATACGGAGTTTAACTACTGTAGACAGGCTGAAGTCGCATCGAAAGATGAACTAAATGTAATGATTGCTTGTAAAGATAAGCAAGGTGCGTGGCAGCTTGCCGCTAGCAAATTGGACGAGCTAGGTGAGAATGCAGGTCAATATCAAACCGCCACTAGCGCTAAAGTAATGGAAGAAGAGTTAGACAAAATGATGGCGTCTGCGCCATTAAACCGAGAGCAAGAGAAAAACGCAATTGAAGCAACTTGGCTAGCTGACAAGGCCGAAGGAGTAAATGATGAAAACTAAAATTATGTTAGTACTTGCGGTATTAATTATGGCGGGCTGCGCCAGTCAACCTGATTATAGACAGGCCAAAAAAGGCGGCTTTGGCTACACGGAAAGTAAGTTGAGTGATACCCAATACCGCGTGCATTTCAAAGCGAAGGGATCTGATAAAGGCAAGGCGATGGATTACGCCATGCTCCGTGCTGCCGAGCTTACGTTATTAGAAGGTTACGACTGGTTTGTAGTGACTGACCGAGAGACCTTAGTAGATAAGGAGACTGTGCAAACCACACCTACCGCAGGCTTTAGCCAGCGATATGCACGGGTTACCGAGTGCGGTGTGCTCACTTGCAGAACGTCCTACCACCCTACTACCCAATTCGAAACGGGTGTATTTGTAGGGGGCTCTCAGCAAAGTGAGATCGAAAGTATCTTGAGCATTGAGATAGGCAAAGGTACGCGTCCAACGTCGGCAACGAGCTTTGACGCAAGGGAAGTTCGCGATAACTTACAGCCTAAGACGGAAGAGTGATAAAAAATCAAAGGGCATAACCTCCCTTGACTACGACACAAATAAAAAGGGCCGCTGAATTATGCAGCGGCCCTTTTAGTAGCAATAAAGATTAACAACATAGTGATACCAGATTGTTATACTGCCAGTGTCTTAATTCATATATTGGAGACGGCGATTAATTAAAGTAACCATCGACCTCTTTTTCAGCTTCGTCACGGCTTTTGCCATAAGCTTGTTGAATCTTACCTACTAGTTCTTCACGTCGACCGTCAATTACATCTAGGTCGTCATCGGTAAGTTTGCCCCACTTTTGCTGCACCTTACCTTTCATTTCTTTCCAATTACCTTCAATACGATCACTGTTCATAACTTGCTCTCCTTATCCAAACAATTGGTTGAAAAAACTGGCGGAATAATTGGCCAGTTATTTTCTTAGCAGCAAATGCTGTTCCATTTTGTAGGTGCATGAAAGTATTGAATTTATTGTTTATGAAAATTCTACCGTACAGTTGGTTTTTATGCAGAATTTACAAGTTCTTGCAAAGCCTACAGGAAGCATAATCATCAACTAAGCCAATGTTTTAGCATACGCTTCACTGTCCTGCCTTTTTTCTATTTTATGTTGATCTTCGCTGCGGCCTTTCTTCCAGTAGCTACTAATATAAATATTCTCGTGCGCCACGGATTTTTCGTCCTTGAGCCATGTCCGAATCGCCCGCATATCAGAAAATTCACACGCCACCCAAACTGTGGGATTTCCGTCGAGCCAAGGTAACTGGTCGAGGCGGAAAGGTAAAGATTGCTCATGTTCCCATATTACCGTTACTCCTTCGGGCTTTTTAAGTGTAACCGCATCCTTTTCGTCTTCAATTTTAATCACGGCGTAGCCTTTGGTTTGTACAGGAAGCTCGGCGAGGTGATTTCTAATACTAGGAAGCGCTGTCATGTCGCCAGCCAACAGTATCCAATCATATTGCTCGCTGAGTCCCTTACTAGAACCGGGCCCTGCGAGCGTGATGATGTCGCCAGGCTTTGTACTTGTCGCCCATGCCGACGCAGGGCCAGTTTTACCACCATCGGCATGGATAACCATATCCAGAATCATTTCAGGCTTCTCTGCGTCAAAGTGCGCAACCGTATAGGTGCGCATTGCCACTTGGCTCGTATCTGTGGGGCGTTTCAGCGGGTTTCCTTCTAGGTCGAACATAAGTTTGATGTACGCACCTGCAGTAACCGAGGGAAAGGTAAGAAGGTCTTCCCCACTAAGGTGTACACGCTGCATATTTGGGGTAATTCGGACTGATTGGGTGACAATAGCTCTGCGAGGTTGCGGTTTAGACATTAGCTTACTCCTGTGATCTTGAGTAGCCATTCTATTTGGAAATAATTCTCATTTCTATTTCTAAAGGTGAAATGATCAGGATTGTTTAGTTCTATTTTTTAGATTAACTGACCGGTCTTGAGAGAAACTAATACAAATAAAATAGATAGGTGTACGTTGGATTAGTACTATAACAATAAGCGAGGAATACGCACTGGAAAAGGAAAGATTAGAGCAAAAGAAAAGGGGCTAAAAAGCCCCTTAAAAAACCACAACATAACTTGGAAAACACATTTACACACCACAAAGACGCACACTCAACGACTTCATGTATAAGTTAAGATAGCCTAATTATAAAAAGGTTCCGCTTTTTTAAAAATAAAAGGTAAAAAAATAGATACCTTTGAAATAGGCGTATTCCTGTCACCTGTCAGGCTGACATTAATTCGCTAAGGCCTGTTTAGCTTTGATGACGAATTGGGCCAAATGTATAGCAACGGTTAACAGGCCCTAGCCAACGTGTCTAATTCTTTTCAATGTTATGTAGACGACGCACGTGGTTGCTGCGATTAGCACTGACGCTATAGCGAACGGAAGCGCGATATCCAGTTGGTAAATGAAAGCTGCCAGTGGCGGACCTATTACGTAGCCCATGGCAGTAGTCGCTGTAATTAACCCAGTGATAGTGGCTTGTTGAGAGGGGGCGCAGTAGGTCGTTGCTGCAGCTGCCAAAGATGGGTAGGCCATTCCCATACCTAAACCCATTAATGTCATGGCCGCATAAAGCATAAATAACGAATGTTGAAGAAAGAGCAGCAAGTAGGCTAAGCCCAATAGCGGAAGCGCGATAGTGATCATCGCTTCTTTGCTTATTCGGCCTTTTTGTACCCACCCAAATTGGGCTGTAAGAGACGCGGCAGCACTGACCATCATCGCGAAACCCACTTGCCGAGCAGCGTCTACGGGTGAATAGTCGTAAAAATCGATAAAAAAGAAACCCAGTGATTGCTGCATCATAGCCATTGCGCAAAATACACAAATACATGCAGCGACGAATACATAAGGTACTTTGCTAGGCGCTTGGTTATTGTCGCTAGTCTGCTGAGCGTTTTTTTGCTGAGACAAAGGCGGCAGAACAGGTAGCTTAAAATATACCAATGTAAGCGCCAGCAAGGTTAGCAAAACGATGCTGTACAACGGTGCTAATAAGCCAAAACCGACTAAAAGCCCAGCGTAGGCGGGCCCCACAATTTGCCCTACGTTGCTTGCAGAGGTGACTTTGCTGATTGCACTTACTCGACTTTGGGGCGTACTGATGGCGACGGCGTAACCTACCGCAGAAGGCGGAGTTGCAGACATAATGGTTGATTGCAGACTTCGGCTTATCAACAATGCCAAAAACAAATTGGTGCCGCTTATAATGCCAGAAAATCCTGCCATCCATGCACTAGCGAAGGCAAATGTGCCCAAGCTATAACCCGACAGACCAACCATTAAAATACGTTTAAAGCCCGCACGTTTAGCGACCTTGCTCCACACATTCGTACCGAACGCAAAAATAAGTGCAGAGCTAGACATAATAGTGGCAATGTGGAATTCAGAAAGGTTCGCCTGTCGCCCCATAGAAGGGAGTGTGGTAAGCATAACGCTTTGGCCAACAGACGTAGCGAGCAACGCACAAAAAAGAACTCTAAAAACGATAGTAGATGCAGACGGCGAAAGCACGCAGGTAGCCCTTTTGGTAGGCGATAAAGAAACAACGCAATTTTATCACAAATGAAGATAAAAAAATGCCCGCCAAAGGCGGGCCAAAATCAGAGGTATGTAAAGGCCGGGATGGGCCTTTGAGGGGAGAGGGTAGTCGTCGGATGACAACTCACTAATAACATCGACGACATTACCAGTGTCCTCACTATGGTCTCGCTGAAGCAACACACACGTACATTCAACGAATCCAAATTGGGTCAACAGTCCCTTGCTGCACGAGACATCACTGTCGGTGCTTGCGATGTAGGTACTCAGAGCTTGTTTGCAATCCTTATGAAACAAGTGCCTTGCATCCTGCGAGTTTAATTAGGTTGTCTTTTACCTAACCTCATCATCGACCAGCAATTTAACGAATCTTCTACAGGCATCCATTAGCTACAATACTGACACATCCGTTTTTCCATGGTGACACACTCCATGCACTTCCCATGTCGTCACCTTCAGTATTTGTCATCTACGCAATTTGGCCTCTCCGTCGCTAAAGCTGTCCTAGCTACAAACTGCGTTCTGTATTTATCCGTTAGTCTAATGTATGCGTGATCTGTGCCAAACCTTAAATTCAGTTTAGAATAATTTTAAATTGCTGATTTTTATGGGTTATTTTTATTTTTGGACAGCGCGTAGCTCGTATTTGAAAAACTAAGGTTGAGTAGGTATGTAGTTTTTTCTCGGTGGTGTGTAGCGTTTTACAAACACTTTTCTTTTCTCTGTGTTACTCGTCGCATTGCTCTTGATCTTTTCTAAAAATACATTAGATTATTTATATATTAGAGTAATCTAATTTAATACTGTGTCCCATAAACGCTGTGGCCCATAAATGTACCCATTGTTTTTGCTAACGCAGGTAGGCGTTGTGAAATGTTCTGCAGATCAAAGGTCATGGTTTGTGAAAGTGGAGCGCCACTCAACACGCCAAGGAAACACAGTGGATGGAGTTAGCCCAGTCGTATCACGATTAGAGGGAATCAATGTATTTCCTAGTAGGAGTTCATAGCTATGTTCACGGCAGTTATTGAAAAATTACTGTTCCTATCTACCCAGAAAGGTAAGTGGGTTTATGCCGCTTTACTGTTGGCTGTTGTCTTTTGCGCTTATCAAATGCGGCTAATTACGATAGATACCGACCCAGAGAATATGCTTGAAGCCAATCATCCTGCCCGCGTCTTTCATAACGATGTGAAGCATACTTTTGCTATGCACGACGCGATAGTGGTGGGGGTTATAGCATCACCGGCCAATGAAACAGCCACTCAAAATGCTGCTTTAAGTACCAATAAAGGCATCTATACACCAAAGAACCTGCAGGCAATAGACGGTGTTACCCAGCAAATATTAAACACTGAGGGTGTTATTACTAGAGATGTCATGTCGTTTTCAACAGTGGACAATATTACTCAAGGTGACGACGGTGAGCTCAAGTTCTCTTGGATGATGTCACAAGCCCCATCATCTCAAGAGGAAGCAGATTACATTGCTGATGCTATTGCACGCCTTCCAATGTTACAGGGGAGCCTGGCTTCCTCATCACACAATGCTGCGGCTATCTATGTGCCCATTAAAGATAAGAATGAGAGCTTTCGTATTGCGGAAGACATTCGTGCCTATATTGGCGCGAATACAACAAACGAAACATTGCAGTGGCACATAACAGGACTCCCTGTTGCTGAAGATCAATTCGGCGTTGAAATGTTTATTCAAATGGCAATTTCAGCGCCAGCTGCGGGACTAATGATTTTTATCCTCCTCTTTATCTTTTTCCGCAATTTTACGCTGATTACCGCCCCGATGGTGGTGGCAATGGCAACGGTAATTATCACAATGGGGGCGCTAATCGGCTTAGGTTTCACTGTGCACATCATGTCATCCATGATTGCCATATTTTTGATGCCTATCGCTGTTGTTGACTCGGTGCATATATTGTCTGAGTTTTCAGACCGCTATAAACCAGGTCAAAAGGCCGATCAAGTGATTACCACAGTGGTTGAACACCTATTTCAGCCGATGCTGTTTACGTCGCTGACCTCTGCGGCAGGGTTCTATTCACTTATGCTAACTCCCATTCCACCCGTACAGATTTTCGGTGCTTTCATTGGCTCAGGTATTCTGTTGGCTTTCGCTATTACGCTTACCTTTATACCTGCTTATATATCAAGAATGTCGCCAGAGGCGCTCGCAAAATTGCAGTCTGCACTGCACGCCGATGCCAATACCTCATCAATGAAAACAACATACTTACAGCGATTTGTGTACGGTATTCGCACCTTGGCGCTAAATTATAAAGGGGCATTACTCGTTGCGTTTATGGTGATTTCAGCGGTATCAGTGTGGGGTATTTTCCAAATACAAATTAACGATAATCCTGTGCGCTGGTTTAAAGAAAATCATGAAATTCGCGTAGCCGATAATGCGCTTAATAGGGAGTTTGCGGGTACGTATAACGCGTACATTGTTATTGAAGATACCCGCAAGCTGAAAAGTGCAGGTGAAATACTGCTAAGTGCAGAGTTGCCCCCTTCATTAGATGAATGGCGTGAAACAACCCTCGATACACTAAACAATGAAAATGCCGGCAATAATTTTGAGACTCTCGCATTTGCCGTCGATGATGCATTATTTGGTGATCTTGAGAGCGACGAATATGACGCTTTAAATCGATTGCTTTCAAGCATTGATGAAATTAAAGGCACAAGCAAAACGTTTCAACAGCCCGATAATGTAGCGCTGCTTTCAGACCTGCAAAATTACCTAAGCACTCAAACGCTGGTGGGTAAAACTCAGTCCCTCAGTGATGTGATTAAAGTGGTTAACCGAGAGCTGCATTCGGGCAATGACAGCGACTACGAGTTACCTAATACTCAGCCGGCGATAGCACAGACGCTCTTGCAATATCAGTCCTCTCATAGGCCTCAAGACTTGTGGCATTTCGTGACACCAGACTATCGTAAAACCTTGGTGTGGCTACAACTATCCAGTGGTGACAACCAAGATATGACCGAGGTAATTGAGTTAGTCGATAACTACTTCGCTCAACACACACTGCCTGATGGCCTGACATATCAATGGGCAGGTAAGGCATACCTAAATGTGGTGTGGCAGGACAACATGGTTGCAGGCATGTTAGACAGCTTACTTAGCGCCTTCATTATTGTTTTTGTGATGATGGTATTGCTGCTGCGCTCACTGATATTCGGTGTATTAGCCATGCTGCCCCTTACCATAACTATCACCTTTATTTACGGTGCTATTGGCATTGTAGGTAAAGATTACGATATGCCTATTGCCGTGCTTTCAGCCCTGACATTGGGTTTGTCGGTAGACTTTGCCATTCACTTTCTGGCTAGAGCCAAAGAGATTTACAAGCAAACGGGTAGCGTGAGTAAAACGTTTGATGCCATGTTTGAAGAGCCTGCTAGCGCTATTACTCGTAATGCGCTGGTCATCGCGCTTGGCTTTACGCCGCTGCTTTTAGCACCACTTGTGCCTTACATCACCGTGGGCATTTTTCTGGCAAGTATTATGTTTATTTCAGCACTCGTTACGCTGCTGGTGTTGCCAGCTGCTATGACGTTGCTTAAACGTTGGGTTTTCAAGGAGGCCTAAAATGCGTATTTCCATATTATCAGTGTTCATGTGGCGTCGACCAAAAATACGAAACCTTCGAAGCATGTTCAGGGGCCTTGTTGCGCTATTACTTATATCGGGTAATGGATTCGCTCAAGCCTTGGCAACCCAAAGCGACGAAAGCAGCAGTAGTATCGATGTTGCTGAAATCGTCAATAAGGCCGAGCAAGCAGCGTATTACGCAGGCAATGACGGGCGTTCAATGGCGAGAATGCTGATTGTAGATGAGCAAGGTCGAAAGCAAATGCGTCAGTTTACTATTCTGCGCAAAGATGTGCTGAATGAGACAGGCGCCGACACCGACGATCAACGAATGCTGGTTTTCTTTAGCCGTCCTACTGAAGTTGAAGGTACGGTATTTCGCGTTGAAAAGCATGCGGCGCTTAATTCTGATGACGACCGTTGGTTATATTTGCCGGCTTTAGATTTAGTAAAGCGAATCGCCGCAGGCGATAAACGTACATCGTTTGTTGGTTCTCATTTCTTCTATGAAGATGTTTCAGGCCGCGCAACGGCGCAAGACAGTTTTGAGCTGCTTGAACAAACCCAAACTCATTATCGCTTAAAAGCGACGCCTAAGGACACAGCGCTCGTAGAGTTCAGCCACTATGTAGTAGAGATAGACAAAGACACTTACTTGCCCACCTTAATTAACTTTTATAAGGGTGACAATAACTACCGTCGTGTTGAAGCTGTGACCATTGAGACTATACAGGGCAACCCTACTGTGGTGAGAAGTAAAGTGACGGACCTTGCATCAGGTGGCTATACCCTTATGGAATTCAGAGGGATTGAATACGACATAGGTCTTCCAGATAGCATATTTAGTGAGCGTAGCCTACGTGTGCCACCGCAACGCTATATTAAATAACACTATTTTGAAAAAGGAATTTAGCACGGTGCGCTTGCCTAAATTACTAGCTCCATCCATATGGATAACGCTGCCTAGCCAAGCCTATGGTCTTTCTGAGCGGGTTAAAAAGCAATGGAGGGCGCACGCTTTGCTCGCGCCTGTTATTTTCACTTTTGCATTTACGGCTGTAGTTAGTCTACCGCTAAACGCCCAGACGGTGGGGGTTGAAAGCCAAAATCAGAAAGACCCGGTGAAAAGCGGTGAACAAGAACAGGAAGCTAACGCAAACGACGAGTGGGACAGCGTGTGGCCTGGGGACGACAATGTCGAATCAGGTGATGATTGGAATGACGAGTGGGATGACGAATGGGGCACTGAGAGCAAAAGTAAACTTCGTATTTCTGGCTTTGCCGAGCTCGCCGTTGGAAACCGTTTTTTCCGTGACATGGCTACCGCGTTTGGCAGTCAGAATTCACAAATGAACGAGAGTTTCCAAGCAGCTAACGCGCCATCCGTGTTAAATAACAGCACATTGCGCGACGCCAGAGTTCAACTTCGCGCAGACTATGCATTAGATAGTTCCTCCATTTCCAGTAAAGCAGACGTTTGGTATGACGGCGTAACGTCGTCGTGGGGATCACAACTTCGCGAACTGGCATGGCAAGGTAGCTTAAGCAGTATTCTACCCAGCGCTTTAGTCGGCACGGGGGACTGGGCAAATGCATTTGACATTAAAGTCGGTAAGCAAGTGCTGACCTGGGGGACAGGGGATTACTTGTTCTTAAATGATCTCTTCCCTAAAGATTATCAGTCGTTCTTTGCAGGAAGAGAAGACGAATACCTTAAAGCGCCGAGTAATGCATTAAAGGTGTCGGGCTACACGGATTTTGCCAATGTAGATTTAGTCGTCACACCTGAATTTGAGCCTGATATTGGTATTACAGGCGAAATATTTTCTTTTTACAGCCCGCAATTGGATGAAAACATTGCCCCTTCGTTTTCTGTTGAACGTGATAATCGCCCACGAGGAAGTGAGCTTGCCTTAAGGGTGTATAAATCTGTTAAGGGGATGGAGATTGCAGGCTATGGTTACACCGGTTATACAAGGCAGCCCACCGCGACAGATTCTCTTGGAAGACCGCGCTACAGTAAAATGAATGCCTATGGCGCAAGTGTTGTCGCGCCTCTGGGGCGGGGGATAGCAAATGCGGAATATGTTTTCTACAACAGCCTTGAAGACATAGATGGAAGTGACGGGAAAATAGCGAATGATCAAAGTCGTTTCTTACTAGGCTATAGCCAAGAAATTGCCGCAAATCTTACCGGTGGTTTCCAGTGGTACACCGAGTACTTACACAATGCGGATGGCCTAAATAGAACAGTCTCGTCTTCTGAGCGAGTTCAAGAAAACTACCGCCATTGGGTGACGACCCGTTTAACGTGGTTAGCACTTCGTCAAACACTGACGTTAAATACTTTTCTGTTTTATTCACCCAGCGATAGCGACGGATACCTAAAGACTACAGTGGCTTATTCGCCCACCGATAAGTGGCAAGTGCGAGCGGGGGTGAATGTCTTTTCAGGTAAGGATAACTATACGTTTTGGGGGCAGTTTGAAGACGCAAGTAATGCGTTTGTTGCCTATCGATTTTATTTTTAATCTTCTTCAATATTTAAGGAATTCGTTATGTCACAGGAAAAAGCATTAACTGCATTTGCAGGGTTCATGGTGTTGTTATCTGTAGTCCTAACCCAGTTTGTTCATGCAAACTTTATGTGGTTTACCGTGTTTATTGGCGCAAACTTGTTCCAACAGAGCTTCACTGGCTTTTGCCCAGCAACGCTATTTTTTAAACACGTGCTTGGGCTTAAAAGTGAACGGGAGCTAGCGTAATTAACTGATGCTTCACAAATGCGCTAGCAAAGCATTTTCTATTGAGTAATTGGCGCTAAGTAACATTTTGCAATGATAAACGCTTATCGCAATTTACTACGTTGTGATATGTTATAACGTGATTGTTAAATAGTATGTTAGGTCATCTTTGTGAAATTTTCTGTCACGCTTTCTAGCGTTAAATTCGGTTTAATTGCGGCACTATTGGTTTTATTTAGCACGTTAAACCCAACTCAAGCCGCCAATTACGAGGAAATTGACTGAGTAGCTCTTATGCCCGAGGACGATTTGAGCGCGCTTTTAAATAGGCCTGAGTTTTTAAACGATATTGCCGATGGCTCTGCCGCCGACTCTGTCGATGACTTTGCTTCAAAGCAGCTAGAAGATGAACAAGCACAGCGATACCAACAAGCGTTAGTGTCGACGCGAGTGATAGAGGCGTTTGACGGGAAGGCTATCCGCATCCCTGGATTTATAGTGCCTTTAGAGCAAAACGATGAGCAAAAAGCGACGGCTTTTTTCGTCGTTCCTTATTTTGGGGCTTGCTTACACATGCCACCACCGCCGCCAAATCAAATTTTGTATGTTGAATACAAAGAAGGCATTGCAGTTGAGAACTTGTACGACCCTTATTGGTTTGAAGGCACGGTAAAAATAGACAACCACGAAAGCGCACTAGGTACATCTGCTTATTCGTTAGTGCTAGACAGCTTCGCGCTTTACGAGGAGTAACTGATATGAAAAAAACAGTCGTTGCAGCTACCGTTTTATCAAGTCTTATAGCATTTCATAGTACTGCGTGTGAACTACACGCAGGTATGGGAAACATGCAGTTTGGCTTTCAGCACCCCATGATGCAACAGCACTTAGCGGCAGCTAAGGAGCCGCTCATTTCGCTCAATATCGACAGAAAGCGAGAAGTGGCTAAGCTTGAGGCGTCAGCCGTTCCGCTGCGATTTTCCATTCCTTCGAACTATAAAGAAGTTAGCGTAGATGTAATGGCAAGTGATGGCGTAACGCTACTGTCGCCGCAGCGCTTTTCTTTGCCGTCTACAAAGGGCGAACAAGCCATTAGCTTTCAGGCACAAGAAGAAGGCGCGCACGAACTTGTTCTAAAAGTCTATGCGCTTAAAAAGAATGTGCCGGTAACTTACACCCGCAAAGTCAAAATTTTAGCAAGTTAAAAGCTAGGATAATGTATGAAGCGCGCCACGTACGTTTTACTGGCTTCTCTTATTGCTTTCACTGCATTGGGCGCGCTGGTGGGGCTCGGCCTGAGGGGTAAGTTAAGCGGTAAGCTTGATAGCGTAATTGAGCGCTTTTTCGAGAATAACACGGCGATTTATCAAGACAGCCACAGGTTAACTACCATTCAACAGTTCCAACCCTTATCGTGGGACGCGCTGTTACCTGACGCAGAAAAGGCGCTGTTGGGCAAGACCCAATCGACTCAAAATCCTCAGCAGAATTTACCCCTTCATGAACAGGTATTTCAGTCTATTCAACGCACGTTTGACGATGAATACCAGCAAGCGCTTATCTCAGTGAATACGGTTGATACATTTAACGGCAAGTACGTCGAGCTCAGCGGGTTTATTGTGCCTGTAGAGGCCAATGCACAGCGAGAAATAACGGCGTTCTTCATTGTGCCTTATTTCGGCGCGTGTATTCATTACCCACCACCGCCACCGAATCAAATTGTGTTTGTTTCGTTGAATAATACCCACGAGCGAGGCGGTATTAGAGGAATAGACATCCAGCAGGCGTATACGTTCTCGTGTGAGTTTTCTACCGGGTTGTATGAAGACCCTCAGGGCACATCCGCTTACTTACTGGACGTGGTAGAAATTAAGCCCTATTCAGGGCTGGGAAATGGCATTAACGATGACAACGCTAATTTAACGAACGGCGCTTTCCATATAGAAAGCGACATTCGTTGATTTTACTTTGTCAATGCTCTACCAAGAACCGTACATGGGGTTTGGCAGAATAAAAATCTCTGTGCCCACTCGTGGCATGAGCAACTCAACGTTGGCAGATTCTTGGGTTACGCCGCCCACATCTTCAATGTTGTCGCCAATTTGCATGATAATAGTGTGAGGCACAGCCCACGTAGACGACACGTCTTTAGACGTATTCGAACATGCGATCTTGCCCTGGGTAAGCTGCATTCTGCGCAAGTCTTTGTCATTAACCATACCTTCTTGGCCTACCGCTTCTTTGTCTTCAGCAGTGCGGCCAACAACACAGGTATTACTCGTGGTAAGCGGCAAACCTTGCGCCAAAAGGTTATTCCAGGTGTGACTATCAAGCGCTTTATTGCGATTCGTAATAAGCGCCACCTTGCCATTTCGTGCAACTACTTCATCGATGAAAGCGGCTACACCAGGCACCAGTGTGGCCTCTTCACGTCTTACCCATTCGGCCCAGCTTTGTGAAGAATATCCCAAGCCAGCACTTTCCCGTTCTTTTTGATAGGTGCTATTGTCTAGCACGGTTTCATCAACATCCATCACCACAACATCGCCATTAGCAAAACGCGTAGGTAGCGCTGAAATAGCTTGGCCATACACAAAACTTGAAAGAACAGGGTACTCTTTGCTGCTGGTTTGGTATATCACGGCATTTGACAGAGTGTGTGATTTTACACCAGCAAGCGGGGTTGATGGCGCAGACGAGCACGCCGCAATAGCTGATACTGCAGCGCCTATGCACGCCGCTTTGCTGATGTAAGAGAGCTTGTTAAGAGATAACAATGTTATTTTCCTTTTATTGTTTCTTCTGCCTACCGGTTTCAACACCCAAATTATGTCTGAATTTATCGATGAACTGGGCCTGATAATTCAGCAATGGCGTCGTGTGCATGCAGACTTTCTTGATGTTCTACTTTTACACGAAAATAGGTAGCTTGGTAATACGTACTTAACGCTTCATGCAGTCGCCTTACCGAATCTTCTACAAACATTAGGTTTTCAGCATTACGCTTGGCAAACGCCTGTTCATCTTCACGCTTAACTGCGGTTTGAAGCGGTGTGCCTAACGCGTTTTCTATCAGGTCAATAATACCAATAAAATCGGGGATCTCGTTGTCGCTTAAATCTAGGGTTATATCGGCAAAAGAACGCTGTGCATGCGCCGTGGCGATGCTGGCTTGTTTAGAAGCGAGCCAAGCGCCCATTTCTTCTACGGATAAACCTTTTCCTTCGAACTGCTGCACAAATACTTCTGATAACGCCTTGCGAGAGAGGGAGGCCGAACAAGGACAAGTACTAGAGTACGGTACTCTTAACTTAAGCTGTGCCTCATAACGTTCAGGTGAACGCCTTACGCAAAGTGAAGCAGGGTACGATTGATATCCTGACATCCTACTTATGAGCGCCGGACGCGACACGGTGAGGTCAAAGTGTAAATTAAGCTGGGCGCTGTTGCTCAGCCCATCTTGAGACTCGATAAGCGCGTTCATCAACGACACAAGTGCCGACTTATGTAAGTCTTGGTTGCTCAAATATCGCTGCAGCAAGCTGTACAATCGAGACATGTGAATGCCTTTAGCATTGGGGTGATCTAAACTCACTGTTACATCAACCGTAGCCTTACTGGCTAAGCGCTCACCGCGTTTACCTAGCACGTGCAGAGGGATAGCAATGCCCTGCATGCCTACACTATCAATAACAGGAAGTTGCGCAGTGGAATGCTCTGTAGTGACATCGGGAAGTACCGTGTCGGAATGATTAAAACTAGACAAAATAACCTCTGAATGAGACCTCAAAAACGGCTTACATCATTAATATTGCGAGCGTCGCTCGATAAGAATTACCCGCTTTTGAGATTATGATGAAACTAATAGGGTTGTGATTGAGTGGTCTCGCGCTCTTCGCAAATAGGCTCCTGCACGGTCGACCTAAGCCTATAGTTAATCAGGTGCGCACCAACGATAATAAACGACGCGATTACCGTGATTGTTACTTCACCATATTCACCAAGCACTTCGTGTCCTAAGCCTATCCACTCAACGAGCAGCGGACTACTTAAAAGCGTTAGTCCAAAAACGCCAGCAAATACTACCCACTTATTTTTGTGATGTAGGTAGCCTAGTGAGAGCGCAAAAACACCGATGGGCAACACAAAGAACAGCAATATTTGATGGAAGGTTTCATCATTGAGAATTGACACACCTGCCAATGCAGGTATGGAAATTAATAAAATAGGCGTTAATAAACAATGTATTACGCAAAGGGATGAAAGGAGCATAGCGAGCTTGTCTGAAATAAACTGCACTTTTGGCATTGCGCTGCTTCCTTGATATATCGAATTCATAGTATGTCCGAAAATTGCTATGGCGCACGCATAATGGGTGAAGCTTGCGCCTGAGAGAGTAAAAAATCTAACTAGCTGCTTATCAGTAAGGTTGGCTGACTTGGCGTTATCTCTAGTGCGCCTTGTCCTTTGTTGGTTACCCAAATTGCATTAACGTGCTGCAGGCTTGGCCAATGGGGAAACCCTGTCATCTCAATACGCTTTACGGGGCCTTGGCAACTAAGCAAATATGCGACACGAAAATCAGAATGCGTGTTGCGATGGGCATGGTCTTCGTGTTCACTTTCATGCTCGTCATGCTCGTCATGCTCGTCATGCTCGTCATGCTCGTCATGCTCGTCATGCTCGTCATGCTCGTCATGCTCGTTAGCTACCTCCCATGGGCTTTCAAGTGTGGTATCGAGTAATTCACACGTATTGCTCAGGGTAAAAATATCGTCAAAGCGCTGAAAAACCTTTTGCGTTTCTTTATAACGTTTTTTCTCGCTAGACGTGGATGGCGCGTATTCAAACCCCAGAACATCAGCAGCAGGCAGCTGCAGCACAAACTGCCACTCACTTCCCGCTTGTAGGATTTGTAGTTTGCCTTCGCCGTGAGTATGAGGCGCAGCATGAACAGCGTTGATACCCATCCCAGCCAAATTCAATCCGACAAAAGTACCTACCTTAAGAAAAGTTGAAGAGGCGCGTAGCGCTTTTTGTGAATTCTTCCACGTAATAGAAATAGTTTTCATTTTTACCTCTTGCGTAAACGTTACAATATAACATACCATAAAAATAAATATGATACATTATCACATTACACAAATTCAGAGGTTAGAATAATGAAACTGTCTCGATTGGCGTTAGGCTTATCGCTTTCAGCGCCTGCGTTGCTATTAGCATCTCCGTCAGCGCTGGCACAAACACTTTCTGGCACGGTAACTAATGCAGCCGGAAAGCCGCTCGCCAATGCCACTGTTGAAATTGAGGCGCTAGAGCGCGTTACCAGCACTAACGAGCTGGGCGAGTTTACTTTCTCTAACGTAAAGGAAGGCGACTATACGCTTCACATATTCGCCTCTGGCTTCGCTCACTTACATGAGCATACGCAAGTTCAATCTGACAACGCAGAAGGCGCTAACTTTGTCTTGGCGCGCAGTGCTATCGAAGTGATTGACGTGCACGCCACGCCTATGCATTTATCGGTGATGGAATCGGCCACACCAGTGAGCGTGTTATCTGGCGAAACCTTACGTCGGCAACAAGCGGCCACGCTGGGCGATACGCTAGAAAAATTACCCGGCGTACAGTCTAACTTCCATGGCAATGTTGCGAGCACGCCAATTATTCGTGGCCTTAGCGGACCACGGGTACTGATTACTCAAAATGGCTTGGATGTGAGCGACGTTTCCCGTGTTGGCCCCGACCACGCAGTAGCAAGTGAAGCATCGACCGCTAAACAAATTGAAGTGCTGCGTGGGCCAGCAACCCTGTTCTTCGGAAGCGGTGCGATAGGCGGTGTGGTGAACGTAGTTGACCAACGTGTGCCCACGTCCACTGAAACGCGCGGTGAATTTGTATTAGAAACGCAAACCGTTAACGACCAGAAACTTGGAACGTTTAACGTGACTACTGGGGTGGACAACATAGCCTTTTACGCTGACGGTTTTTATCGCGATTCAAATGATTATGAAACACCTGTTGCCCCTGACATTGATGACCCAGATGGCGCCCATGTGGTTGAAAACAGTAACGAAGAATCGAATGGGTTTACGTTAGGGACCAGCTATTTATTCGACCAAGGCTATGTTGGCGTAGCGGTAGAGCGATTTGAGCGAGAGTATGGCGTGCCTGGGCACAGCCATGGCGGAGATACTTCGGTATTCGCTGATCTTGAGCAAACTAAGTATCAGCTTTTAGGTGAGTACAACTTTACCAATGACTTTTTGCAAAGTGTTCACTTTAGAGCGGGCTATACCGATTATGAACATGCTGAAGTTGAGGGCGGTTTAGTAGGTACCACTTTTAGTAATGAAACCGAAGAACTTCGCGTAGAGTTATTGCATAAACCCATGGCTGGCTGGCGCGGTGGTATCAGCCTTCATTACAAAGGGAGCGATGTATTTGCTCAAGGCGAAGAAGCCTTTACACCGCCTTCAGAAATGGAGATGTTTGCTGTAGCACTCATGGAAGAGCGTCACTTTGGTGATTTTCTGGTTCAATTAGGGGCGCGAGCGGAAAGCGTAACATTAGACGCATCAAGTGTGCTGTTGCCTGAGCTTGACGCTCACGAGCACGACGATGAACATGATCATGATGAGCATGCTCACGACGAACATGAAGGCAGCGAGTTCGTACGACAGTTCGCGGTAGATCAAGAGTTTACACCTATATCGCTATCAGCGGGTGTAGTTTATACCATTAATGAAAGCTATAACGTGGGCGTTTCACTTTCCCGTTCAGAGCGCGCCCCTTCTGCCTCTGAGCTTCTTTCTTTTGGCCCGCATATTGGCACCCGTACCTATGAAATTGGCGCCCTGTTTGATTTGTCAGAGGAAGGCGAATTTGTGCTTTCTCAAACGGCAATCGATCTTGAGACAGCAAATAACATCGACCTAACGTTCAGAAAAACACAGGGTGACGTTGGCTTTGTATTTAATGCTTTTTATAACCAAGTAGATAACTACTACTTCCAAGAAGAAACCGGCTTATTCGCTGAAAGTGGTCATGACCACGATCATGGCGAAGAGGGGCACGGTGAAGAAGAGCATAGCGAAGATGAACACAGCGATGAATTACCTGTTTACCTGTTTGGTTCAGCTGACGCCGTTCTTCATGGTTTTGAGTTACAAGTTGCCTGGCAAACCACTGACAACCTAAAACTCGATTTCTTCGCCGACTACGTTAAAGCCCGCCTTAAAGATGGTGGCGCACTGCCTCGCACTTCGCCCATGCGAGTGGGCTCACACGTTGCCTACACGTTAGATAACATTCGCGCCGACTTAGACATTACCCATTTTGCGAAACAAGATGATATCTCGACGTTCGAGACTGAAACGGACGGCTACACCCTTGTTGATGCTTCAATCACATACGACATTCCTTTGGGAGATATTGATTTATCGGTTTACCTGAGCGGTGAAAACCTAACCGACGAAGAAGCGCGCGTTCACACCTCATTTCTGAAAGATATTGCACCACGTCCGGGTAGAAACTTTGCTTTCGGCGTACGCGGTTATTTCTAAGATCAGCTTATAAAAAAGAATTATTGATAGGGATACACACATGAAAAATAGACTAGTACTAAGCGCCATAGCCAGCGCACTTTTGCTCGCAGGCTGTGGTGATGCAGAAACCAATATTGTAGAGCTGGATCCTATTGAGGTGCCAGAGGATGATCACGACCACGACGGCCATGATCACGATGACGACCACGACTCAGACTATGATATTGAAAGTGAAGGCAGATTGGTTGTTGCCGATGCTGCATCAAATACGCTCACTGTCTTTGATCTAGATGATAATTCAGTACTTGATACGTTTTCTGCAACCTTTGATGGAAGTAGTGTAAGCGCCTCTGCAGACTATCGCTTTGCAGTCATCAACAGCCGAGCAAACGGATTAACTGAGTTTCTTGATGGTGGATTATGGCGAGAAGATCACGTAGAGCACCTGCACGACTATGAAGAAGCCCCAAGTCTGTCTGGTTTCACACTTGAAGGTAGTCAACCGACTCACGTAGTAACACACGACGGTCAGCTTGCTGTGTTTTACGATGGAAATGCGGACACCAGCATGCCGGCAGCGGTAAAAGTGGTAACCGATACCCAAATTGCCAGTGAAATTACAGAAGTTCCTACTTTGGAATTTACTGTAAATATGCACGGTGTCGCGGAACCGCGTGGAGACATACTAATTAGTACTGTACGTCGTGATGATGCAGAGTCTCGTTCTGCTAATCCAATCTTGCCAGACAGCGTTGCGGTATATCACTGGCATGATGGCGAGTACGAAGAAGAGCAACGCTTTGATGGCGAGTGTGCTGATTTACATGGCGCCGCTCAAAACGAAATCGCTGTGGCATTTGGCTGTAGCGACGGCGTATTAATTCTCAACGAAGATGATGAGGTATTTACCAGCGCGTTTATTGACAACATTGATGGGCTTGGCGCTCTGCGCATTGGCACAATGTATGGACATGAACACGCAGAAGCGTTTATTGGTATTGCTTCACAGCACGGCGGTGGCAGCGCCATCTTGGCCAATGTGTCGCCTGTAACTAGCACAATGAGCGTGATTGACTGGCAGCCAGAGACTGACGCTCATGCAGTGTCATACGGCTTCTCAATGGGCGGTGAACTCTTTGTTATTTTAGATGACAAAGGTTTTGTAACACTGCTAGAAGCGCATGAAGAAGACGGTGACACGCACTGGGAATTTGCGCACAAAATTGATATGGCCAGTGCCAGCGCCGCAAACCTAGCAGAAGGTCAGTCATTTAGCATGGCGGCATCGCAACACGAAGAAGTCTTGTTTGTTGTTGACCCTGTTGCGCAAGCTATCCTCGCTGTTGATTTGGAAGCCGAGACCACGGAAACCTTGCTTGAATTGGATTTTGAGCCTGCAGGAGCAGTTTGGCTAGGTATTGCTGAAGAACACGAGCACGACGATCACGACCACTAATTAGATGTAGTGCTCTGCAAAATGCTAACAAGCATTTAGATCGTAGATGAAGACTAGGGGCATAGCAATATGCCCCTATTTAAGAAATCGTCTGACCCAACTTACCTACTTCCGCTTTTGACTCTGATCTTGTGGATAAAAGAGAATCACGCAAAATCTAACAAATCAGTACCGAAGAAGTTATCGATGACACAGCGCCATTCACCACTTGCATCCCTTTGCAGAACGTAAACGGCGCGCTTACCCTCGCAGGGTAGGGCGTTGGGTGTTGCTTTAGGAACAAGGTAAAGCTTAGCGACGACTAGCGCTACGTCACCGGCTTGTATAACCCGTTCATCTCCGGTTGTAACAAAATGATCGGGCATGAATTTCTTTTGAAATTTAAGCAGGGCATCAACGCAGTCGCGCTGCGTGGCATGTTCTTCAGCGGCTTGGTTTTGCGTTGAGCTGGACATAGGGGTCGCGACCACTGTTGCATCGCTAGCATAACATTGGGATAAGGCGTCTTGATCGCCGCGGTTTACTGCGTCATGCAACTGTTGTAACACGTGAGATATTGGATTGTTCATGGCTGTCGTTCCGTTATTTTTACCGCAAGACGAGCCAATAAAAAACCCGCCTTTGCGGCGGGTTTAGTGAATTCTATTTACGC